>CAZAZB010000456.1:0-3229 GCA_964489485.1 uncultured Pseudomonadales bacterium
GAAAGGTTGCCATCAATAAGCTCGGTGAATTTCTGAGAAATAGAACCGGCGCGACCTGATGATGCAGATATCTCCTATTGCAAAGGAACTCCTACTGATTGGGGGAGGGCATAGCCACGTCCTGGTGTTGCGAATGCTGGCGATGAATCCGATTCCCGGGTTACAAATTACACTGATTAGCCCCGCAGTAAAGACGCCCTATTCAGGGATGTTACCGGGTGTTGTCGCGGGTCACTACGAAGAGGATGATATTCATATCGACCTGGTGCCCCTGTGCCGATTCGCAGGCGCTCGATTTGTTCAAACAGGAGTAACGGGATTAGATCCGGCCAAACAATTAGTGAAGTGTGATGGCCGGCCAGACTTCAGCTACGATATTTTGTCAATCGATATTGGCATTACACCGTCAACCGACGATGTCCCTGGTGCCGCAGATAATGTTATCCCGGTTAAACCGATCGATCAGTTTCTAGATCGATGGGATGCATTCCGTGAGCGAGTAGTATCCAACGAGGTGAATAGTGTTGGTTTTGTTGGGGCAGGTGCAGGTGGCGTGGAATTATGTCTTGCCGTACAGCACAGGCTGGAGACCGATATCAACCGAAACAGGGAGCAAGCTATCCCTGCCTTGCATCTTTTTCACGATGGGTCAGTTTTTCTGAAGGAATATACGCCCCGGATTCAGGATAGGTTTAAGAAAGTCATGGAAGGCCGCAAGATTAGAATCTGGCCAAATTTCAGGGTAGAGAGAATTGTTAATAAAACGCTTCATTCGATCAAGGGTGAGCAGATTCAACTTGACGAGATCTTCTGGGTAACGGCCGCCGCACCGCAATCATGGCTGAAGGCGACTGGATTAAAGTTGACCGATTCCGGGTTTATTGAGGTGAGTGACACACTGCAATCAATCAACTACCCGAATATCTTTGCGGTAGGCGATATTGCCCATGTATCCAGATATCCCAGACCAAAGGCAGGCGTTTATGCTGTGCGTCAGGGACCACCGCTCGAAGGTAATATTCGCCGCCTGCTATTGGGAAAATCTCCACTACCCTTTAAACCACAATCAGAATTTTTATCGCTTATCTCGACCGGTGATAAATCTGCAATCGCCCATCGTAATGGCCTTAGCCTGAGTGGAAGATGGGTCTGGCAGTGGAAGAACTGGATAGACCAGCGATTTATGAAAAGGTTCTCTGACCTGCCGGTGATGCAAAGTCCAAAAGCAGAAGGTCTGCTGGCAGGTTTCGATGATCAGATGCAGTGCGGCGGCTGTGGGTCTAAAGTGAGTGCGCAATTACTCAATGAAGTTTTGGATAGTCTGGGCATTGCGCAACAAAATGGCGCTGCCAGAGATGATGCAGCAGTATACAAAGTGCCCGATGGCAAACTCATGTTGCATTCCATCGATTCATTCCGCAGTTTCATCGACGACCCATTTGTCTTTGCCAGGGTCGCAGTGACACATGCGCTGAGTGATATCTATGCCATGGGCGGTACGCCGGTAACGGCACTTGCGGTTGTCACGGTACCCTTCGCAACACCTGTTGTTACCAAAAACCTGTTACAACAATTACTGTCAGGGGCGCTACATCAACTTGATATTGATGGTGTTGAGCTTGTCGGCGGTCATACAAGCGAAGGTATTGAGCTAAGTATTGGATTTGCAGTTAATGGCATCGCAGATAAAGAAAATCTACTCACCAAGTCTGGGCTGAGTGACGGAGATCGGCTTGTTCTAACCAAGCCCCTTGGCACTGGCGCGTTATTTGCGGCCGATATGCAGCACAAGGCGAAAGGACGCTGGATCAATCCAGCGATCAGGAATATGGAACAATCGAATCGGCAGGCGATGGAAATTATGAATCAGGCGGGCGCCACAGCCTGCACGGATGTAACAGGATTTGGTCTTGCAGGGCACTTGATGGAAATGGTTAAGGCTTCTAATTGTGGTGTCGTGCTTGACCTTCAAACACTGCCAGTTCTGGATGGCGCTGTGAAGGTGATTCAGGGAGAAGGAATTACCAGTACGCTGCATGAAGGTAATAGGGCGGCAGTTGTCGGAATTCCGGTTATCGTTCACGAGCATTATGAATTGCTGTTCGACCCACAGACCTCAGGTGGCTTGTTGGCTTCTATACCGGGGAGCCAGGTTGATTCCTGCCTTACAGACCTTCACCAGGCAGGTTATGACGCCGCCGCTGTTGTCGGTGAAGTCGTGTCAAACACCAATGGCATCTCTTTCAAAGGATAGCGTGAATATGGACAGCGTAAATATGAACAGCCAACAAACCTTTGTTAACTTTTCCCAGCCATCCGAAAACAACAAGGATGCCATTCTTGAACAGCTCCGGGCGCTAATCGTTCAACCGGGGTTGGTACTCGAAATTGGAAGCGGCTCTGGTCAACATGCTGTCTATTTTACTGAAAACCTTCCACACCTAAGCTGGCAGCCAACAGACAGAGGCGACTACTACGCGGGATTGCAGATCAATATAGCGGCACTGGCAGGGTCAAATGTTTGCGCGCCCCAACCGCTTGATGTTAGTGATGAAGAATGGCCAGTGTCGGATGTTGATTATGTATTTTCTGCAAATTCTGTCCATATCATGCCGGAGGGATCTGTTGAAGACCTGATAACAGGTGCATCGAAGATCTTGAAACCAGATGGGCTACTGATTCTCTATGGACCCTATAAGTATGGTGGCGAGTTTACCACCGAGAGTAATGCCAATTTTGATCAGTGGTTAAAAAGGCGTGATCCAGCCAGCGGCATCAGGGATATCGAATGGGTCAAAAGTCTCGCTCTTGATGCGGGTTTAATATTCCTGAAAGATGTATCCATGCCCGCTAACAATCAGTTTCTGGTTTTTTCCAGAGGTTGAACCGTTTGAGAACCAGCCTGGAATTTCAGTGAGTGCCAGGTCTTATTTCGTCAGCCGCTCCACGACATCTGGGGCGCTCTCCCAAACAGCTGGTAGGGACGAACTGAACAGGTTAGGCCGATTGACGGATGGGTCATACAAGAGAGGGGGCGGACAAATAAACAAAAAAAAAGTACACTGGCAACTATTCTTCACTCTTCTGACACTAAACAGGTAAATAGAGGACATCTTCATGCGATATATTATCTTGCTCAGTCTTTTTCTTAGCGTCAGCGCCATTGCTGACGAACCTGAAGCTGTATGTAGGGCTTATTGAGTGGGGAGAACAGTTTAATCTGTGGTTG
>CAZAZB010000457.1:0-1681 GCA_964489485.1 uncultured Pseudomonadales bacterium
ACTCGAACCTAATCAGCACCCGCCCCGCTGAGGGTGGCGAGACCAGAGCCGATGCGCTGCCTAGGGTTCCGGCGCCTGCTGCTGTTGCTAGAGTGTAGCTACCAAATGCGGTAACTCCCGCTAGACCCCCAATCATTCCACCAGATGTAGATGCTGCTGTGACCACAGCAAGGGGATATCCTGCCGCCAGGGTTAGTCCGCCATAGCCTGTGGCGCCGATGACGGACCCCATTCCAAATGCGCTAAAGACATCAGTACCACCGCTGATATCGACTACTTCTTCTACTGTAAGCTCTCTCATATAAACATCCTCTGTTTGAGTATTTCATTGTGTTGTAAATCTGATAGGTAATTTACGACGCTTGTTATAGACAAAACCTCACACCGATATTGTTAAATATCCATGTACCTACCAATTGGTTTTCAGATCAGGAAGAAAGAACCGATTACGGTCAATACTCCTAGTATTAGAAAAGAGTTGTTCTTCATCTTGCTCGTATCCACATAAAAAAAGAGTGCATATTTTTCCTGCATGATCCATGGGTTAAGATATGCCCAATAAAAAATGAGCTCTATTCCCAAAAAAAGACAGACTTCAAAAAATGACTCTTCCATATACATAAATGGAATCCCGGCCCCAAAAAACGTCATCAGTGTTAATAGCGCGTACTTGGCACTTTTATCCGTTTTAAACATCACAAATCCTTTTTCTATCTATCGAAATCACTCGACCTCACCTCTAAACTGCATTCCAACTAACACCGGGGCCCATTCCAGATGCCAGTCTACCTAACACTACTACAATTCCGCGAATCAATCTGTTCCACGCCTGTTTCCATCATCTCCGGAAGAAGATGCCAGTGCTGCCATTGGGTGACATTCGCCCGAATATACCCTTCAGCCATGCGGGCCAGCGACTGCATTTCAGCCCTCAAAAGGTTTCCTCGGTCACCATTAACATGTCGATAATCTCTCACCGCCTCAAGATGACATTTCCACATGGATTTCTCCTTAAACGCGAACATTGGAATGAGGCAACATCGACCCATCAGTGAGAGTAGAATGGGCCCGCAGACCCAATTGAGATTGTTGTTTAGCAGATGGACAGGTTTAGTTGCACCCCACTTGAATGATAGGTCAAAGAGCAAAATGACAATGGCACCACCCCTTAGCGCTTTAACAACACTCCTGGCAGCGCCCTGAGAATTCAATATAGCGTTTACCTCATGGCCGAATGCAGACAATTTTTGAATGGATTGTTCCGCAGACGACCAGGCAGAGTGCCTGACGACAAGTATCTGCCGCTTCTTGATCATGGACAGAAGTTTCAGAATAGCGTGCAAATAGTCTCCCATGTGGATCGTCACAATCGCAATGCCTGACTGACAGGAATTTATAAACTGACTCGCCAATTTGGCATCTTCCATCTGAATCTGCTCTGAATATTGGAGTGATCGATCAAGCGTTACCCCGGCTGATTGTAGAAAGTGTTTTTGCATGGCTTGTTGATTCTTCCGCCAGCTATCCGCCAGATAAAGCGATTGCTCACGGGGTTCTCCCAACACATGCTGGAATATCGACGCGATACTCGAAAGTTGGCGATCTTCATCTGGCGTCTGTCCCGTGAACACAATTTCTCCTGTGGCTCTAAACCTGATAATTCACATGCTGCTTACACTCG
>CAZAZB010000457.1:1781-3219 GCA_964489485.1 uncultured Pseudomonadales bacterium
GCAAGGGATAGATGCGATGTCTTAAAACCTTGTAGGATGGTCACCGTTTTTTGACGTAATACCCGATATAATGCTGATTTTATGATAGAGAAGTGATTGATGAGCTCTAATCCAGGACCACCAGACGGCTTCGAGGTAGATACCGCCATCCTGTGCTGCGTTAGCGCAATCGCCGAAGGCTTGACGAAGACCCAGTATCTGGAAAGCATACCCGCCAGATTGCTGGGCAGTGCCGGTGATTTTTTCGAGATGATTGATCCCTATGATCAATCCAGGGTTGCGCTATTGTTCGCCCGGCAGATTTGGAATAACTGTCCCATCCCCAGCGCAGAATATCGGCTTGATCCCATACCCGTACCCAACCGAAATGACCGTTGCTCTTGTGGTTCCGGAAAGAAGTACAAACAGTGTTGTCGAAATCTCCCCCCAATGCCCTTCAAGGATCTACCGCTATGGCCGTTCTTGTTGGAACTGCTGTCTGATCGTCAGTTGAAGGATGCGCTGTCGTCAAAACAAATCCCCATTGAATACTATGGTGAAATAGGCGTTGAATGGCTGGAAGATGGTAAGCCCGCCAAAGTCGTTAAGCTATTATCACCCCTCTTCGAATCCGGTCGGAACATTGATCCACGTCTTGGCTACGCGATGAATGTGCTATGTGATGCTTTTGAACAGCTAGGTCATCTCCAGAAGAAGAAACAATTCCTTGAACGAATCACATCAGAAAAGAACGGCGTGAGCGGTGATGCCTGGCAACGCATTGTGACGGTGAGGCTTGACGAGGACGACATCAAAGGCGCAACAACCGCATTCGGTGAGGCGATGCGTAGCAATCCTGATGATCCGAGCCTTGCAGCACTGGAAGTCATGTTGATGGTTCGTCAGGGCAAAGATGATGACCATATCAGGGCAAGAGTTACCTTCTGGAAGCAGAAACTCCGCCGTTGGGGAATCGATGACGGTCCCATCGTGTCGTTGCTCAACGATGCGGAAACTGACCCGCAGATGGCATTTGTTTCCGGAATAGAAGACGCACTGGAACCTTCGCTGGTTGCCTTTGGTCAATGGGTTAAGGAAATTCTGACACCCAGAAATATCCCGGCCTACACCATTGCGCCCATGCGCCCATTTGCTGAAGCTGATTCACCAGCAGAAGCCGACCTGGAGGGAACGCAAGAGGGAATGCTGGAGACCCCACAAGCACTCTGGGAGATCGAAACGCTGTGGCGTGATGTGTTCACAGAAGATAAGCCTTTTTCAACGCAGCTCCCAGGCGATAACGAGACCTGGATGCAGTCGGATTGGCTGGCGTTTCTGCAACAACATCCACAAGCAGTCGACAGTCTGTCGATACTGGACGATCTTGTCGGCATCATTGAAGGTTTCCCGCAGATCGACTGGATTGGTGTCGCCGAGGAAATGCTTGACCCGATCTATG
>CAZAZB010000458.1:0-1937 GCA_964489485.1 uncultured Pseudomonadales bacterium
AGGTTCGATGACATGAGCCAGGATTTTGTTCGTCAGCTACCGGACTCAGGGTTGGTATTCCAGCGCAAGGCAGGGCTTGGAGACAAGGTACATCTGGACTTTCCCATCATGCTGTTGCTGCTATGCATTTCTGGCTATGGCCTGGTTATTCTCTATAGTGCTGTTGGGCAGCAGGCGGACGTTGTGCTCTCGCAAGCGATCAAGTTTGGTATCGCGACAGTCGTCATGATTATTATGGCGCAAATATCTCCTGTGGTGTATTTAAGGCTGGCGGTCGTTCTTTATATAGTGGGTATTCTGCTGTTGGGATTGGTCTATGTGGTGGGATTTGAGGTCAATGGGTCCCGGCGTTGGTTGCGGATACCCGGGCTGTTTAGTTTTCAACCTTCAGAATTGATGAAACTGGTCGTGCCGATGATACTTGCCTGGTACTTCCATGATCGACACCTGCCGCCAAAAGCGAAACATATCGCCTGGGCCATTGTAATGATCGCCATACCGGTGCTGCTGATTGGTGGCGAACCAGACCTGGGTACGGCCCTGATTATTGGCGCCTCTGGCTTGCTGGTTTTATTATTAGCAGGCATACCCTGGCGTTATGTTCTCGGCGCTCTGGGTTTCGCTTTGATCTCTACACCCGCCTTGTGGTTCGTCATGCGTGATTACCAACGGCAAAGAATACTGACGCTACTTGATCCAGAGCTGGATCCCCTGGGCTCAGGATGGAATATTATCCAGTCACAGACGGCCATCGGGTCCGGTGGACTGTTCGGCAAAGGGCTCTTTCAAGGGACCCAGTCACACCTGGATTTCTTACCGGAAAGCCAGACAGATTTTATCATCGCTGTTTTGGCCGAAGAACTTGGTTTATTTGGTATCGTCATCCTGCTGATCTTGTACATCCTGTTAATGGGCAGGGGGACTATCATTTCCTTGCAAGCACAGGATACATTTGGAAGATTACTATCAGGAACCATCACATTTACATTCTTTGTCTATGTGTTCGTTAACATCGGAATGGTGAGTGGTATTTTACCCGTAGTGGGCGTACCGCTGCCTATGGTCAGCTATGGCGGAACCTCTATCCTGACTCTATTTGCCGGGTTTGGTATGTTGATGTCCATCCATACACACAGAAGAATCACGTTATGAGCGAGCGTCAACACTAGAATGAATCAAAGATTGTCAAAAATAGTATTTGTTCTAACGACTCTTATGGTGGCCAATCTCGTGATGTCAGAGATGTCATTCGCCGATGAAGGTAATTACGGAGAGCGGGACGATGTCCGGCAATTTGCCAGGGAAATGGCTGAGCACGACGGGTTTACGGAAGAAGGTATTCTCTTTGTGCTCGGACAGGCGCAGTACAAGCAATCTATCATTGATGCGATATCGAGACCGGCAGAAAGAGTGCTTACATGGGCTGAATATCAGGACATTTTTTTGACCAGGAAAAGAATCGTTCAAGGGCGCGAGTTCATGTTCGACAATGCAGCTGCACTGAAGGAAGCCTACGAGACATACGGTGTTCCACCGGTCATCATTACCGCGATCATTGGCGTCGAGACCATGTACGGACGAAATCGCGGAAACTACCGGGTACTTGATGCACTGGCGACACTTGCGTTTGACTATCCGCCGCGATCAAGTTTTTTCCGCAAAGAGCTGAGACAGTTTATTCTTCTGGTGAGAGAGGAAGAACAATCGATCACGGAACTCAAAGGCTCTTATGCAGGTGCCATGGGTTATGGGCAGTTTATTCCGAGCAGTTACCGTCACTATTCCGTGGATTTTAATGACGATGGAAGTCGTGATATCTGGAACGATAAAACCGATGCTATTGGCAGCGTGGCGAATTATTTCGCTGAGCATGGTTGGCGTAAAGGAGAGTTGATCGTTGTGCCTGTAGCTGAGGGTTTCGTTTTAAGAACCGCTGA
>CAZAZB010000458.1:2037-3218 GCA_964489485.1 uncultured Pseudomonadales bacterium
CCAGTATTCAATCAGTCCTTGAAGCCGACAAGCACGGTGGCGGAGATGGCCAAACTAGGGGTTGTTTCGCGTATCGAGCTTGAGGGTAATGCAGCAGTGAGCCCGATGAGGCTGGCGGGTAAGCAAGGCGATGAATATTGGTTGGGTCTACACAATTTTTATGTCATTACGCGGTATAATCACAGCAAGCTCTATGCGATGGCGATCTATCAGTTGAGCGAAGCACTTCGTCGTTCAGATGAAGTGACCCACCACAAAGATTAAGCGCAAAAATGTATTCTCAGAAAATAGGTGTTCAAAATCCATTTTCTCGACGTGGGATCTCCCATAGTTGTCACTCGGGTTCCAGTATTTTTTTGGTTTATTTGTTCATGCTCTGTTTTGTTTCAGCATTGCAGTCTTGTTCCTCATTCGAACCGGCAACGAAAGCAAGTAGCCAGAAGAATGTCATCAAGAGTAGCGGGTTGAGTGCAGGGGCAGGGAACCGGAGCCCCTACGTTGTGTTCGGGCAGCGCTATGAGGTGTTACCGGATAGCCTCGGTTATCTCGAAATTGGTATCGCATCCTGGTATGGCAGCAAGTTTCATGGACGACTGACTTCCAATGGTGAGACCTATGATATGTACCAACTGACAGCCGCGCACAAGGCGCTACCCTTGCCCACATTCGTGCGTGTGACCAATCTGGACAATGGCAAGAAAGTGATACTCCGTGTCAATGACCGTGGTCCTTTTCACGATGACAGAGTGATTGATCTCTCTTACAAGGCGGCACTGAAACTGGGCTTTGCAGATAAGGGTACGGCGCCAGTCGTCGTAGAGGCGATAGATGCACGAAATTATCCTGAGCGGGTTGAAAAGGCAGAGGCTGGTCGACCATCCTATTATCTTCAGGTCGGGGCATTTTCGCATCGTCAGGGAGCACAAAGTTTGCTGTTAAAAATTCAGACCTTGCTTAATGCAGAGACCCAGGACATTCCCGTGCGAATTTTACAGAGTGAAATACAGTCGGGTATTTTGCATAAGGTCTGGATAGGGCCCATTGCCACGGAATATGTGGAAGAACAAATTTTTGCATTGGTCAGTCAGGCAGATCTGGGCCGGCCAATTAAGGTAGAAGTAGACTAGGAGCTTGACTGAGAACAGAGAACCTACTGCGGACAAGCCTGATTGGCCAGATTT
>CAZAZB010000459.1:0-3212 GCA_964489485.1 uncultured Pseudomonadales bacterium
CTGGAATCGCCTCCCCCGATAGAAAAAGTCCTAGCGCGATGGCCCATGGCCAGATAGCGAGCCCATCCCCTAAAAAAAATGGGACAATGAACCCGAATACCAATACAAGCAACACTGCAATAGTACGGGTGAACTTCCTGATTTCAGATTGGGGAATCAGGTTAACGGTCTCTTTAAGGGCAGAATCACCCAGCATGTCCGCTTCTGGTTGATCGTCTTTTAGCAGCAAACAATTCCCCAACACAAGAACATCCATTTCCGTCTTTAAAAAGCAACCATACGCATCTGCCGGTGACTGTACAATTGGCTCACCACGAACATTGAAAGATGTATTAATTAAAACACTACAGCCCGTTCTCCCCTTGAACCCCTCGAGTAGACGCGAGAACATCGGGTTTTGCTCTTTAGACATGGTCTGTAGGCGAGCAGAATAATCCAGATGCGTTACCGCTGGGATCGAAGATCTGATCTCGTTCACACGGCCAAGCCCCTCATTTCCGAGCCCCGTGTCCTCTCTGAGTTCTGCTTTGACATGATCAACAAACATCATGTAAGGGCTTGCTTGATTCGTATCGAAATAACGATCTACATCACTCGCTAGTACGACCGGCGCGAAAGGTCGGAAAGACTCACGAGATTTGATCCTGAGGTTCATCTTCTTCTGCATATCCGGATCCCGGGGATCACCCAAGATTGATCGCGCACCAAGTGCCCTGGGTCCAAATTCCATCCTCCCTTGAAACCAACCCACAACAGCGCCATCAGCCAACAGCTTCGATACGGCATCAACAAGGTCTGAATTTCCCATAGACACATACCGGGCTTTCGTCGGGCCTAACATTGTCTCAATCTGTTCCGGTGAATATTCGGGGCCAAGCAGGCAATTCTGCATCGCATCTTTTTGCCCAGGCAACCTGACATTGTCTAGGTGCTGATACCACACAGCCATCACAGCACCGATAGATCCACCTTCATCACCCGCGGCCGGCTGTACCCATATCGCATCGAAAATGCCAGACCGCCGCAACTTGCCATTGGCAACACAGTTTAAGGCCACACCGCCAGCCAGGCAGAGCCTGGATTCACCTGTTTCCCTCTTGATAGATCGGGCAAGTCGCATCAATATTTCTTCAGTGACAATTTGGATCGAAGCGGCGAGATCCATATCTAACTGCCGTATGGGTGAATCAGGCGTACGCTCCGTCGCCCCGAACAGGCGCCCGAAATGTACTGTTGTCATCTTCGCCCCGACGCAGTAGTCGAAATAGCGAAGATCAAGACGAAAAGTACCGTCCTCTTTAACATCGATCAAATGTTTGCGGATCGTATCGGCATAAACAGGTGCACCGTATGGCGCCAGACCCATCAGCTTATACTCTCCTGAATTCACCTTGAACCCACAAAAAGTTGTGAATGCACTGTACAGAAGACCGAGTGAGTGTGGGAATTCCAGCTGCCATAACAGCTTCAGCGCATTTCCCTGTCCTTGCCATGCTGTGGTCGTCGCCCATTCCCCTACGCCATCTACACACAGCACAGCGGCACTTTCAAATGGGCTGCAATAGAACGCCGATGCAGCATGGGATTGGTGATGCTGTGTAAAGAGCAGCGGGGGGACCGATCTAACTTCCATGTCGTCCAGAGCCACCAATTTTTGCCTGAGTACCTTTTTCAGGAACAGCTTCTCTTTCAGCCAGACAGGCATGGCCTGCCGAAATCGCTGAAATCCACGAGGTGCATAGGCCATGTGGGTTTCCAGCAACCGCTCAAATTTAAGTAACGGTTTGTCATAGAAAACGACATAGTCAATTTCTTCGATCGACAGCCCGCCGAGGCAATAGCGAACAGCGGCTGCGGGAAATCCAGGGTCATTCTTGATACGACTGAATCGCTCTTCCTGAGCAGCCGCCACAAGCACACCATCTTCAAGCAGCGCCGCCGCGCTATTGTGGTAAAATGCCGAGATGCCAAGTATTCGTATCATATTTTATTAATTTTCAGCGATTCCTGGCTAAACCTGCGGAATCCCCCCATTAGGAATGAAGTCATTAATGCATAGAGAATTGGTCTTTCGAATAACATCCATTGTCATTGGGCTGTTTCTCGCACTAGTGATGGGTGAAGCACTTCTTGGAATGTATGCGGACCACGTGACTTCCCAAGAGAGCATGGATGACGGACTCATCGAGTACCATTCAACCTGTGGGTGGAAAATAGCACAAAACTGGTCGGGTAGGCATCAGCACTACGACTACGATGTACGCTACTCAACCAATGAAGAGGGTATGCGCAATAGTTCGCCTGTCGCTGGCCAAACCGATGTGCGTACTCTTGTTATCGGTGATAGCTTTACGTTTGGCCTTGGCGTAAACGATGCTGATACTTTTGTCTCACAATTGAACACCCACATGGCGACCAATGGTACGGAGTACATCAATGGCGGTATTCCTGGTTACGCGCCAGATCAGGAAATTGCCTGGATGAACGAGGCTATAGCCATGGTCAAGCCTCGCCATGTGCTACTAGTCGTTTATCTGGGAAATGACCTGGTGGACCTCGGTTTGCCCTTCCCCCTGCAAGCGCCCTACGCCAAGCCCTATGCGACTCTGGATGATAGAGATCAGTTAGTCATTAACAATGTCCCAGTACCAAAAGTGTCCAAACCCCCAGCCCTGCGCCAAAAAGCTATGGCGAATTACATCATGGAAGAAATGGATGTATCCTGGATAGGCAACATGAGGATTGTGCAGTTAATTCGGGACTTTGGCCTGATGCTTCCAGCGGATATCGACAAGTCGCTCGAAAGAAAAATGGAACCATCCCTGAAATTATTCGATGCTGTACTCGGCGAAATGATCAGTACCCTCCCCCTGGACCTGACTCTTGTCTTTCTGCCGGGATCAAGCGTCATTAACAGTCCGAGATCAATTTCCGCGAAGTACCAACTACTCGTCCGAGATGGTTTGATTAATATCGCTAAAGGACGAGATCTGGACTATCTGGATCTTAGTCAAGCTCTGTCTACCGCGGGTCCTGACTTATACTACGAAAATGACGGGCACTTAACGCCAAAGGGACATCTTGTTGTTGCCAAAGCCATTGAAATTTTTATTGACTAACCTCGCGAGACTGTCGAAATTATTTACATTCAATATGAATGTTTTGGAAAATAATACCCTGTTAATACCTATGCTATTGATTTTACTACCACT
>CAZAZB010000460.1:0-3200 GCA_964489485.1 uncultured Pseudomonadales bacterium
TCTGGGTTGATGGGGTGACCAATATTGGTACTGCAGCAAAAGATATCCGTGTCAGTCAGGGAGTACTCAGTGTAGAACAAGGATTGGTTGAGTTTGAAACTGCACGCGGAAGCGCAGCGCTTAAACCAGGACAAGTCTGGCTATTGGATGAGTCGCGGGTTGTAGAGAACTACGAAGTTTCAACAGGCTCTTTGAAAGAAGTGTTAGTTTCCGGGGGAAATGTATCTACGGAAACTTCGTCTGGGAATGCTGATTCTCAGACGAAGAATAAGTGACGATGAACCCTGGATCCACATTTTGTATCCCGGTGGTTGTTTCCTCGAGCTTTATTCCTTCGAGCTTTATTCCCTCGGGCTTTAATACCTCGGTTTGTGATACCTCGACCGTACAAGAATCTGGCGATTCCTAATGGAGGCCGGCCATTGATTGGTTTGCATAAATCCACAAGGGGAATTGTACTGCTCGCCTTGCTTACCGTGCTGGTTGTTGCTTTGACAATGGTGCTTGTGTCTCGTTTGTCGGTTGATCAATTGCGTGCTATTCGTACACAGGATAATGCTCATATACTTGGGATTGCCTCAGAAGGCTTGTTGGGGTACGCGCTGGCGCAAGTTCCACCTGGGACATTGCCTTGCCCGGATACGACAGGGGATGGGCTTGAAAATCAATCTGCAGGCGGTTGCCAGAGCCAGCGAGGATTATTGCCATACAGAACATTGAATATTACAAAACCGACTGATCGAACCGGCGCGGTTATCTGGTATGCGGTTGAACTAACTTACGTTAATAATTCACCTGGTGATCGAAATACGTCCAGGACGACAAGCCTGATACTGAATGGGGATCTGATGGCTGCGGTTTTGATTGCGCCAGGTAAGGCTATTAACAATCAAAACAGGGTGCCACTTAATGCATCGGATTTCCTGGAAGGAGAGAACAGCAACGCTTTACTTAATGCCTATGCCAGTCCATCGGATACTACCGGCAATGATCAACTGCTTGGCATAGGGACTGCGTCATTTTGGTCATTAATAGCGCGTCGGGTATTAGGTGTATCCACTCAATTACTAGCTGACTACAGGGCAGTCTGCAATGAATATCCCTGGGCAGCACCTTTTGGTGGGCCCTATATCAGCGCGGCAAACCTTCAGTCCGGGAGTCTGCCGCTTACCTCCGCACTGCCAGTTGACTGGGGGGCAGCCTGTCCGGGAGGCAACGCACCGACACCTGATGCCTGGTTGATCAGTCATTGGCAGGATGAGCTATACTACCGAATGTGTACGGCGGCAGACGGTAGTTGTATCACAACCGTTGGGAACGCAAACCCACCTGCCAGTGCAATAC
Source organism: uncultured Pseudomonadales bacterium (assembly GCA_964489485.1). Classification (GTDB taxonomy): domain Bacteria; phylum Pseudomonadota; class Gammaproteobacteria; order Pseudomonadales; family Azotimanducaceae. The sequence goes on from CAZAZB010000460.1 coordinate 1,345, forward strand.
TGTTATCGCCCGGCGTTGTATTGACTGGTCAGTCTCGTCCGTCAAGCAATGTCGGGAATTTTTTCGAATTAGAAAATGTTTTAGCCCCCGCTACCCAGTTTCGGGATCTAGACACTTTGGATCATTCAACGACCTATAATGATGTCACAAGCCTACTCATCCCATAACGCTGGTTGTGTTGCGCAGCGAGGCTTTAGCCTTGTTGAGATGGCGATTGTGATGGTGGTTATTGGCACCTTGCTGGGTGGCTTGATCATTCCGCTTTCTACGCAACAGGACACAACCAAACGTCGGGAAACTAATATTCTGCTTCAGGATGTACAGGAGGCGTTGCTTGGATTTGCAGCAACTAATGGGCGACTGCCTTGCCCGGCGACCAATACTTCCAATGGCCTTTCTGCACCCAATAATGCAACGAGTGTCTGCACATCACCCCACGGCTTTGTACCCGGCCGAACGCTTGGATTGACGGGTACGATAGATAGCAACACTCGACCACTCGACCGCTGGTCTAATCCTATTCGTTATAGTTTGACGACAGCAGGTGGCGGTGCCTACTCCAATAACATCACGCTGGGTCTAGTGCCTGATTTCCAAATCTGTACCGAGAACACCTGTGCAACACCAATAGCAGACAATGTCGTCGCTGTGATCTTTTCCCAGGGGAGCGATGGTGCCGCGACCACATCACTGGATCAGTTGGAAAATACTGATGGGGATACACAATTTGTCCGTAGAACACTTTCCGAGGCGGCCGGTGCAGAATTTGATGATGAGATAATCTGGTTGTCCCCGAATGTGCTAACGCTGCAACTTGTCAGGGCTGGTAGGCTGAATTAAAGTTTTTGACTGTGCTGCCGATATGAATAATGGATCTCTTCGGAATCCGCTATTATTGGGGTCAGGTTAGACAAAATGTAACACTGCGTCTTGCAAAGAGGATCTAACTAGCAAATTAGGTGGGTTTTAGTCTAAGATTCACATAAGTAAGAATACCAATAAACCAACGAGAGGATGGGTGCCGTGCAATTTACGTCTAGATCAGTAACGTCTCAGAAAAACAAAGCAAAACTGCCAGGTCGTCAGCGAGGTTTCACCTTGATTGAGATAGCAGTAGTATTGGTTATCATCGGTTTGCTGATTGGTGGCATTCTTCAGGGAACGGAGTTGATCGACAATTCCAGAATCAAGAAGGCTGGTGGGGATTTTCAGGGTGTCGCGACTGCCTATGTCTCGTATCAAGATCGGTATCAGAGAATACCGGGTGACGATGGGAACACCGCAGCTCTTCAAGCGCGTGGTGGTGACTGGGTGAGTGTCACGGGTGGAAATAATAATGGCGCTCTATACGCGCGGCGAACACAGACATTCACTGGTGGTGACGAGAACGATCAGTTCTGGCAGCACATTCGTGCAGCAGGATATATTTCAGGCGACCCATCGCTCGCGACTTCGGCTGCACTACCCAGAAATGCCTTCGCCGGGTTGATGGGGGTAACCACTGAAAATGTGCAGGGAAGTCTTGGTGGGTTGAAGTTGTGTATGAGTCAGGTACCAGGCAAAGCAGCCGCTGCGCTTGACTTGCAATCAGATGACGGTTCGCCGGATACAGGTGATTTACGTGCCAACGTCGGAACGACGGGTACGAATACTGCACCAGCAACAACCGCTGCAACAACTTATAGCGAAGATAACGAGTATACGATCTGCAAAAGGTTGTAGGGCTCTGTTATTAGATTAATTGGTTTAGATGGTCGGCGAGATGTTGGTCGACCATAGGGCTGAAATAAACGATCGCCAGTTCTGCCGTTAACGATCTCTTGTCAACGAACCCCTATTAGCGAACCTTTGTTAAC
>CAZAZB010000461.1:0-3197 GCA_964489485.1 uncultured Pseudomonadales bacterium
AAATAAGATAAAAAAAAGGGCCCAAACTGCGGGCCCGAGAGTTACCACTTGGGGGGAAATCGTTAGATGGGTTCAACCAACCGTTGGCGTTGTTCCCAGAGAACCTGCGAAAACCTGGCTGGCAATTAGGGAACCCAATGTTGCTGTCGCCGGTACTTTGCTAAATTTGTTCATGTTCGTTTCCTCGACTCATTATTTGTTTCTTAGCTTAAGTAATACAATCTGCGTGCCAACTTTTAACCTTACAGAAGATAGAAAATCTTAACCATTTATAATCAATGAGTTACGTTAGCTTTACATAAGTTACATACGCTAAAGTGCAGGAATTAGTCAGGCCCTGTATGGACCCGTCGGGTCACTTCCTGTGACAATTCTTGTCCGTTTACTGGTATTCTCGACAAATGAACACACTCCTGAGCGCCCGATACATTAGTCTTGCTACCTGGCGCAAGTCCGGTCAGGAGATCAGGACACCCATCTGGTTTGCGTCCTGGAATGATCAACAACTCTATTGTTTCAGTGCCTCAAATGCCGGGAAAGTGAAGAGGATAAGACGTGATGGTCGAGCGAAGATCGCTGTTTGCGACATGCGCGGGGGGCATGTTGGGGAGTGGCACAGCTGCACCGCCCATCTGGTTACAGACAATACCGAGGTAGATCGCGCCTATCTTCTTTTAAAGAAGAAGTATGGAATCCAGATGCGCCTCACAAATTTCTTCTCATTGATGACCGGGCGTATCGAACACCGGACTGTGATCCGTTTAGACCTGTCATTTGATTCCATGGACTAGATCGGGTGCGGCAGGAGATGGAATGCAGAATCAATGCGCAGCTGGTCAATAGTGAATAAATCGCTCAGTGAGAGTCTTTCGTCAGCAATCCGAAAGCTGGATCTCAATAATCGTCCTGTTTGTGTCCACGCTTCACTGCGGGCCTTTAATCCAAGGGTTATGGCAACAGAGCTTCTTGAGGTATTTCTGGATGCGGGTTGTACCATTTTGGTACCGACCTTTACCTATTTCTTTGAAGTTTCTCCGCCATCGAATGATCATCTCCCTGTAAATGGCATGCTTTATACCGGGCCAGAGTCGGTAGAAGCGCAACACCGGCAAGGGGTTGACGGTGATCCGGGTTCTAAAAAAAGATTCCGCATGACAGGTGCCGATCTTTCTTTATCGGAGATGGGCGGATTCAGTGCTGCGGTTCTCGCTCGGTCAGACCGTGTTCGCGGAGACCACCCGCTCAATTCATTTACTGCCGTGGGTCCATTGGCAAAAGAACTCATCACCGGGCAAAACTGGGAAGATGTCTACTCGCCGCTTGAACGGCTCACTGCCAGAAATGGCAGAATCTTGCTCATGGGAACTGATCTGACATCCCTGACTTTTATCCACTACGCCGAGCAACATTCAGGCAGAAGACTTTTTGTACGCTGGTCCTCCAATTCAAAAAATCAGCCTTGCAGGGTGCGGGTTGGAAGTTGTTCACGTGCTTTTAATAATCTGGAGCCCTCGATCACTTGCTCTGAAACAACAATTCATGGCGCCCAATGGCGAGCTTTTTCGGCCAAAGCAGCACTTAAACAGCTCAGTAGAACAATTGCTCATCGTCCTGAAATTACCCAATGCGATGATGCGAACTGCTTACGCTGCAATGATGCGCTTGCCGGTGGTCCGGTGACTACTTAGAAGGAGTCTGGTGTGCAGGGTTGATTAGAGACGTGAGAATATGGTCTTCCCACTTACCATCTATTTTTAGATACTGCTGCGCTTGGCCTTCGACTTCAAACCCAAGACGTTTTAAGACGGCAGCACTTCTCTCGTTTCTTGGAATGTAGTTCGCCATAATTCGGTGTAGACCAAGCTCCTGAAAGATGAACTGCGTACTGTGGATTAGTGCTTCCACCATAAGTCCCTGCCCCTGATGTTTTTCGGCGATTCCGTACCCCAGATGACATGCCTCGAATGTGCCGCGAATAATGTTTGTAAAGTTACAGACGCCGAGGACTTCATCTTCCCTTTGGTTCATGACCACGAGACAGGCACTCAGACCATGTCTGTATTCCCGAATGGCAGCGCGAAGTTGTAATTGCCAAAAATCGTCCGTGTAAAATCGCAGCGAACGTGTTGGTTCCCATTGCGTGAAGTGCTGTCTATTTTCAGTCCTATACCTTGTCATTAATGGTGCAAACTCCGGCTCCAGAAGTTTTATGACGGTACGGTGGGTTTCGAGTCGAGGCAAGGAAGCAAAGGTCACAGTTCAGGGATCCATGGTCACAATTTTCGTTAAAACCGTATAGGACACCTTTGATGTGGGGTCATGGAACCCGGACTGCCGCGTGAAACCAAAATTCTGGTAGAGTCGAAACGCACGATGATTAAAATTTGCAACAGTCAGTCGGACATTTGTTGGGTGGTAAGACGCGATTGAGTAGTCAAGAATCGATGCAAAAAAAGACCTTCCAAGACCATTGCCCGTTAGAACGGGATTCATGCCAAGACCAATATCTAATGCCTGCGTGTCATAACAACCGCCGGGCACCTGACCATCGATCCCAAAAGAACAGAAACCAGCCAGCGTTTGATCATCGTCTAACACAGCATGGAATTGATACTCGGGATTCGTAAATTCGCGAATATAGTCATCCGGCGGCCGGTTCTCCGGCGGGTTATAGAAGTCATAGGGTGCAGGGTAGCGCCATGTAAGAATTTCTCGAGCATGTTGTTCTGCCAACAGAGTCAGGGTATAACAATTCATAAGCGTTGTAAGTTTGCGCATGCCAGGCATAGGAACAAGGTCGAGAACCGGCTTGAGAGTGCTCCCGTCATGCCAAATGGTTGCAACCGCTCTAGCCGTGCCCGCGTCATGCTATTTGAAAGGTCTTTTTCCACGCTCAATGACAACTGCCTACTTGATTTAAAGATTCTGAACTCTGATGATGTCCGTTCATGAAATAAAGTTCAATGCTTTGAGGTCAATCTACTGTGACTAAAATTGTGACTAATTTAACGAAAAGAAATATAAAGTACATTCTTACCATTTTGATCATTCTGGTTAACCCATTCGCATCCGCTGAGATGAATGGCGGAGAGTGGGCGAAAAATGTCCCTGTCGGTTCAGAATTTCCAATCGTGAACGCGATTGATCAATGGGGAGATAACTGGTCCAACCAGAAACCACCAGGCAAGAACGGCTAT
>CAZAZB010000462.1:0-3192 GCA_964489485.1 uncultured Pseudomonadales bacterium
AGAGGACCGGCACAGGCAATGGGCGCATACCTGGCCACGCCTTCTGTTGATGCCTGCGCTCTGTGTGCCGTACCAAAGGCATCCATCACAAATATATCGCACAGCGAGGCGAGCTTTTTCGCCAGTGAATCTTCATTTTTCTTCTCACCGGCATTGATTCTGATGTTTTCAAAGAGCATCAGATCATATTGACCAGCGGTCCAACTAACCCCTTCAAGATAGCTATCCATCAGGCAAACTTTGAGCCCACTCAGTTCCTCAATCTTTCTGGCAACAGGTGCGAGGCTCATATCAGGCTGAGCAGCAAGTGCCACACCCTCCTGTGGGCGACCAAGATGTGACATGACCATCACCTTCGCTCCTGCGGCGACGGCATATTGCAATGTGGGCAGCGCCGCCAGAATTCTTGCATCGCTGGTTACCTCACCATTGGCAACAGGTACATTCAGATCCTCGCGAATCAGAACCCGCTGACCGGCAATATCGAGATCCCTGAAATCAATCACATTCATGGGCTAGAGGACTCCCCTGACTGCATCGACTATAGCCTCCGGTGTGAAGCCAAAATGAGACATAACCTCAGCACCCGGTCCTGACTCCCCAAAGGACGTCATGCCGATGACCGCGCCATCCAATCCAACCCATTTTCGCCAGTAGTCAACATGACCGGCTTCAACCGCGACCCGTGCCCGAATATCGTTGGGTAATACTTTTTCTTGATAGGCTGCATCCTGGGACTCGAACCTGTCCGCGCTGGGCATGGAAACGAGACGAACCGGTGTCCCTGATTCGGTCAATTGGCGCGCTGCCTGACGGGCAATATCGACTTCTGATCCGGTGGCTATGATGATGGCAACAGGCGTTGAGGCCGGTTCTTCCAAAATATAAGCACCCCGCGCAATATCAGCTGTTTGACCCTGCCGATCCTGATGAGTGACACCTTGTCGCGTGAACACCAGCGCAGTGGGTCCGGATTTTCGTTCAATCGCCGCCTTCCAGGCAACGACTGTTTCTACCGCATCACAGGGCCGCCAGAGCGACATATTGGGTGTTGTTCGCAAGTTGGTAAGCTGCTCGATAGGCTGATGGGTTGGGCCATCTTCTCCCTGACCAATGGAATCATGTGTATAAACCAGAATATTCCTGATCCCCATCAACGCTGCCATTCTCACCGCGTTGCGCGCATATTCCATAAAAATCAAAAATGTTCCACTAAAGGGAATGACACCACCATGCAGTGCCAACCCATTGCCTATTGCCGTCATACCAAATTCGCGCACACCATAGTTGACGTAGCTACCATTAGCTTCGGCCGCTGATACTGTCCTGGCTTCTGGCCAGTGAGTAAGATTTGAACCAGACAGATCGGCAGAGCCCCCCACAATCTCCGGGAGAAGTGCTGCGATGCTGCGAATGACTTCCGCGGATGTACTCCGTGAGGCGGTAGATTTGGCACTCGCATCGGTTTCAGCAATGAGCGCCTGCATCTTCTCTTCCCATATTTCAGGCAGGTCACCGCGCATCTGGCGCTCAAACTCCGCCGCCAGGGCTGGATACTTCTGCGCATATTCAGAAAGCTGCTGATTCCAGGTGTTCTCCAGCGCAGCACCCTTTTCACGACAATCCCATCCTGTGTAAACGTCATCGGGAATCTCAAAGGGCGCGCAGTCCCAACCCAGTGCCTGGCGCGTACCGACTATTTCATCTTCCCCCAGGGGCGAGCCATGGCTTGACTTGTTCCCGGCCTTAGTTGGTGCGCCATAACCAATTTGGGTTTTACAGCAAATCAGGCTGGGACGTGTTGTTTCTGCCCTGGCTTCTTCAATCGCTGCGGCCACGGCTTCTGCGTCATGGCCATCGACATTACCAATCACGTGCCAACCATAGGCATTGAACCGCGCAACGGTGTCATCTGTAAACCAGCCGCTGATGTCCCCATCAATCGAGATGCCATTATCATCATAGAGACAAATTAACTTACCAAGACCAAGCGTCCCTGCAAGTGACGACACCTCATGAGAGATACCTTCCATCAAACAACCATCACCCACGAATACGTAGGTATGGTGGTCGATAATTGTGTATTCAGTGCCCGCTGAATCGGCCTGATTAAATCTTGCTGCGAGAATCTTTTCTGCCAGCGCGAGCCCAACAGCATTGGCCAGACCCTGACCCAATGGGCCAGTCGTTGTTTCAACACCAGGCGTATAGCCATATTCAGGATGCCCCGGTGTTTTTGAACCCAGTTGTCTGAAATTCTCGAGTTCCTCCATGGGAAGTTCATAACCCGTCAGATGCAACAGGGAATAGAGCAACATGGAACCATGACCATTGGACAATACAAATCGATCACGATTGTGCCAATCCGGGTTTTCAGGATTGTGCTTCAAGAAATCAGTCCACAGGACTTGCGCAATATCCGCCATGCCCATAGGCGCTCCGGGATGGCCTGATTTCGCCTTCTGGATCGCGTCCATGGCCAGCGCACGAATCGCATTGGCCCTTTTTTGGCGTGTAGACTCGTGTGTAGATTGTCGTGAACTCATGTCTGCCTTGCCCTGTCTGTTTTCATACTAATTGTTGGATGGTCTGTCACTACTCTTTGAACACGCCTTACCTGGACATCTAGTGAAATGGTCCCTAGACAAGAACGCGGCGCTATTCTCTCCCAGTGCTCTTCATTCATCAACGAGAAACCCCAGAGATTGTGCCCACATCGACCCTTATGGCTTGCGGCGGTGCGACACCGACCGGATTCTGATGCTGTAAAAATAGGCAGTCTCAAATCTTGGCCAGCGCTTGATTAGAAATCCATGAACTGAATTGGACTTCATCTTGAAGCAATATCACAACGTCCGACTGGGCAACCTCGCTTCTAGCCAGTAGAATTGGGCTCTTTTTTGATATTGAGCAAAAGGCTATGGCGACGAATACCACTTTCACATCAGAATCAGTCTCTGAGGGGCACCCGGATAAGATGGCTGACCAGATTTCAGATGCCATCCTTGATGCCATCATTTCTGAAGATGCCGACGCAAGAGTTGCCTGTGAAACCATGGTTAAAACCGGCATGGTCATTCTCGCCGATGAAATCACAACAGATGCATGGGTCGACCTTGAAGAAATTTGCCGGAAAGTTATCCTCGATATTGGCTATGACAGCTCCGATGTAGGATTTGACGGTGCATCTTG
>CAZAZB010000463.1:0-3191 GCA_964489485.1 uncultured Pseudomonadales bacterium
TACAAAGGGTTTTTATCGTACAAAGAAATGCTGAATGAATTGAATAATGCTCAAACCTGAAAAAAATACAGTGGGTACGGCAACAGGGTCATGAAGTTATTGTCGTGGATGGCGGAAGCCAGGACGAAAGCGCATCAATTGCCAAACCCTATGCAGACCGTGTTGTGTCAGCACCCCGCGGACGAGCAATACAGATGAACATGGGGGCGGAGGCAGCAACAGGTGATGTCTTTGTTTTTTTGCATGTCGATACGGAATTGCCGCGGGATGGCATTTCCGCAATTCTTGGAAGATTGCAGAGTGACGTAGAGGGTTGGGGACGTTTTGATGTGTCACTTTCAGGAGCGCAGCTATTTTTCAGGGTCATTGAAACCATGATGAACTGGCGCTCACGCATATCCGGTATTGCCACCGGTGACCAGGCAATTTTTATTTCCCGTGCCCTGTTTTTGCGTCTGCAGGGATTTAAAAAAATTCCCTTGATGGAAGATGTTGAGATTTGCCGCCGTTTAAAAACAATACGTCGGCCCATCTGTCTTCCCCAACAAGTGATCACCTCCAGCCGTCGTTGGGAGCTGGGGGGGATTTATCGCACGGTGTGGTTGATGTGGCGATTGCGTCTGGCCTACTGGCTGGGGGCAGACCCAGCCCGGCTGGCTCAGCTGTATCGCTAGTCTGTACTACGAAATATTGTGCGCTACCCCAATGCCAGAATTATTGTCTTTTGCAAGGCACCGGAGCCCGGGAAGGTCAAAACCCGACTGGCAAAAAATATCGGAGAACAGGCCGCGGCCCGGGTACATGAATACCTTGCCCGTCACTGTTTAGCGCAATTGTTGTCAGCCGGTATTGCACCACTGGAACTTTATTGTGCACCGGATACCCGGCACGATTTTTTTCTGTGGTGTCATACCGAACTGGGGATTCCCCTTCACCAGCAAGTTGGTGCAGACCTCGGTGCGCGAATGCAGCATGCGCTGCGTGAAACCTTAAAATCCCATTCGAGGGTTGTGTTAGTGGGGACAGACTGTCCGCTACTAACCGCGGACTATGTGGGCATGGCAATGTCCGGCCTGGAACAGGCTGACACGGTGATTGGTCCTGCCGAGGATGGCGGTTATGTGCTGCTGGGGCTGCAATCGGAACAACCCGTGATCTTTTCAGATATGCCCTGGGGTTCATCACAAGTCTATGACAAAACAGTTGCGCGACTCAGCGGTAAAGTTATGGCGTTGGAAGCACGTTGGGATGTGGATTATGTAGAGGATTTACGGCGCCTGCGCGATGTGTCAGATGACATTCGGCTCGCTTCCGGGTTCAGGGATTATTTGCAATCACTGGATTTGTCATAACCGGCATTAACCTGCCGCATTCTTGCGCAACAGTCTCTGCAGCTCAACCACAAAACGTTCAATGGTGCGGCGCTGAATCTTGTCGAGATTTTCAAAGTGCCCACCAATGTGCAGGCTGTTCCCGACTTCAAAATAGGTCGAGTGGCAGACCTTGAAGGCGCAGCGGATTTTTCGTTTATCGGGCAAGTGGATGCAGCATTGGGTTTCTTCGGAATAATTCGACAGCTCAAGCTGTTTCTTTTTGGAGAAGCGAATGCACATTCCCTCTGCAGAAATATCATTTAACTGCCCGGCAAAGGTTTTCTGGTCTGGGGTCTGGACTTCTACTGCGATCGCTTTTGCGGCACTGACCGGTACGCGGAAGGCGTTGCGTCGCTGTAAATAGCGAATGCTTTCCGGGAATTCCACGGCATAAAATGCGATGCCATTTTCCGAGTCGGTGTTTTTGAGATTGACTGTAAAGTTGATGTCGATGCCATCATGCGTGGTACGCAAGGTCACTCTTTTGCGTTGCAGAAAAAGGGCATGGCCCTCCTTTGGATGGAGTTCATCAATGACTAGCGTGGAATTTCTGGTATCAATCGAAAGCAGGGCGGTATTAAAAAAACGATTACAGTCGGGTAGCGTGGCGGTAATAATCGCATGCTTTTCCATTAGCGGGCGGAGCACCATCGAAATGCGCGCTGTTGATGTAACGGTTTCGTGTTGCTGCTGATAGTCACCAGCAGTGCCTGCTGTGTTTGAATTATTTTCTGGTGGGCGATCTGCCATTTATACGGCCTGAAGCATTTTTTGCGTTGGTATGATGATAATGGTGGTCAGGCAATGGCAATCGATTGCCCCTGCATATGATCCTGCTGTTGGCCCGACGCCCCATAAACAACCGGTGTATCGACAGCGACATTGCCACGCAGAATGTTAAGCGCTTGTTTTATATTAATGCTGGATGCGTTCAATATGCGATTGTTAATCTTGTTTTGCTGGTCACAATGCTCAAGTGTTGCCTGAAATTTGTCCCAGATTTCTTTTAGCTGGGATTTTTTATCGCCACTTGGTATGCGTTGGATAAATGCTGAGAAGGTGGATTTGGAAAGGGCGCCACCAATTGTCTTTTCAACAGCAGTCAGCAGGTGCTGTATTTCTTCAAGATTCTTCACCTGTTGGTGCTTTTGCTGCACTGCATCTTCAAAATCGGGAAGATTATTGGCAACCAGGGCCTGATGCTCCCGATGCAGGATCGATAGCATCTTAACAAGTTGAATATGCTGTTTCTCCAGAACCGCTTTGAGGTTCCGACAGTCATTATTGAATTGATCTGCTGTATGGTTCATTGTCTTTTTGTTCTCAGGTTGTCTGGTTAAGCTTATGCAACAAACTGCGTTTCAAAGGCAATCAGTTTTTCGGCCACACGTAATGGATCAATATCATACCGTCCAGAATCGATCGCTATTTTCAGCGTTTCAACACGTTCGCTATCAATACCGGTTTGGGAATTTACATTTTGTTCAATCATGCGCAACTCTTCGGCTCGTTGGGTAAGCGTAACGGTATCGCTTGTTGGAGCCGATGCGGTTGAGGCACTTACTGAGCCCGTATTATTCGGGTTATTTGTGTTGGCAGGGGTCGTGTTTGCCTTGTTGGTCTTGTTGTCCGACAGTGGTGTCGTAGTAATTCCTGTGATCTCGACAGCCATACCTATTCTCCTGTTATTCCTACGTTGATTTATCGGCCTGTGCAGCGAATTCTTTATCTGCGTTATGCTGCGTCAATCGTGTGATTTGTTCGACATTCTAAGACGTTCCGTACTATATTGGAAGAGCTAGCCTCACCACTAAAAAT
>CAZAZB010000464.1:0-3190 GCA_964489485.1 uncultured Pseudomonadales bacterium
GGCAAGTGCGCTGATCTTGGTCCCGGTCTCGATATGCACAGATTCAGAGTGTCCGTGAAATACAGGCACCCGGACGCAGGTAGGATTGACCAGCAGTGATTCATCTTCGAATATCTTCTGGGTCTCCCAGACCATTTTCATCTCTTCGAGGGTATATCCATTGTCCTGGAAATCTCCAATCTGCGGTATCGCGTTGAAGCTAATTTGTTTGGGGAACACTGGAGCCTCTGACATTACAACGGGCTGACCATTGAGCAATTTAGCCGTCTGACTCGCCAGTTCCTCAATAGCCTTCTTACCGGCCCCGGAGACCGCCTGGTAGGTACTGACATTGATTCGCTTGATGCCGACAGCGTCGTAAATAGGCTTCAGCGCAACCAACATCTGGATGGTGGAACAATTTGGGTTGGCAATGATATTACGCACCCCATGATCAGCAATTCGATGGCCATTAACCTCGGGGACGACCAGCGGAATATCGGTGTCACGCCTGAACTGCGAGGTATTATCGATAACCACGCACCCAGCCGCAGCGGCGATAGGTGCATACTTCTCGGAAATGCTGCCGCCAGCCGAAAAAAGACCAATCTGGACCTTCTTGAAGTCAAATCCTGCAAGATCTTCGACCACTATTGATTTGCCCGCAAACTGCAAGCGTGTGCCCGCTGAGCGCTCGCTAGCGAGAAGATGAAGTGATTTCACCGGAAATTTTCGCTGCGCTAGTATTTCCAGCATCACTTCACCCACCGCACCTGTTGCACCCACTATGGCAATATCTATCTGTTCCACACTAATCTCCCATCCACATTGACGGCGCAGATGTTAAGATCTCGCTTCGAATAACGCAAATTCATAATTTTTATTGTTTACATAATATTTTGGAATATGGACTTCGACTGCCTCAAAGCATTTATTACTGTCTCGGAACAAGGATCATTTTCCATTGCCGCGATCCGCTTGCATTTGACTCAACCCGCCGTCAGTAAACGAGTCGCCCAGCTAGAGACTCAACTGGGCATCAAACTCTTCGATCGAATCGGGCGTACCGTTAACCTGACAGAGGCCGGCAGGGAACTGGAACCTCGCGCACTAAAGATTCTGGCTGATGTTGAAGACTCACGAAGGGCCATCACTAATCTGACAGGAACCGTTTCCGGGCAGCTGTCGTTGGCCACCAGTCATCATGTTGGGCTATGGCGTTTACCGGATGTGTTGAAACAATATGCACGAAAATATCCGGATGTTGCTCTGGACTTACACTTTATGGATTCAGAAGTCGCCCACGAGGAGATAGTCCAGGGAAACCTGGAAATCGGCATCATTACACTCGCTCCAAAACAGCATGACCGACTGATATCAACACCGATCTGGCGAGACCAGCTCAAATTTGTCTGCGCCGTTGACCATCCGCTGGCAAACGCTGGTCCTGTTTCGCTTGAAGTTCTCACCAACTACCCGGCTGTTCTCCCGGACATGAGCACTTTTACGGGCAGAATCGTCAAACGCATGTTTGAAAAACAAGGTTTAACATTGCCAACAGGCATGTCCACAAACTATCTCGAAACAATCAAGATGCTTATTTCTGTAGGCCTCGGCTGGAGTGTCTTACCCGCATCCATGCTCGATGATTCAATTTGTGCTCTCAATATCCCGGCGCCGACATCAGACCTGAAAATGGAGCGATTACTCGGCGTTATACACCACGTTCACCGAAGCCTCTCCAACGCAGGCCAGGCGTTCATCGATCTGCTCCAGCAGTCAAACGACCTTTAGACCTGGAGATAGCACCGCAAACAGCCCTGCAAATAGATCTGGAAATAGATCTGGAGTCCCGGCAGCAGACACTCATCGCCAGGTTCGTGGAAACCGGATCAGGACAGCGGTATCAGCGGGAATCGTTCAAGAAAGATCAGGGAAATGTCGAACAACCTCAGAATTCTGCCCACGATGTCGTAATAAATGATCCATCAACACGATAGCCAGCATTGCCTCGGCGATAGGCGTCGCACGAACACCGACGCAGGGATCATGGCGACCTTTTGTCACAACTTCTGCTGGTTGGCCATTAACATCAATGGTTTGGCCCGGTTGAGTGATACTTGAGGTCGGCTTCAACGCCAAATTAACAACAATATCCTGACCCGAGGAGATACCGCCAAGAATCCCTCCCGCGTTGTTCGTGATGAAACCCTGGGGAGACATTTCATCGCGGTGTTCTGATCCCCTTTGCGAGATACTCTCAAACCCTGAACCAATTTCGACGCCTTTCACGGCATTGATCCCCATCATGGCGTGAGCGATGTTTGCATCAAGCTTCTCAAAAACAGGTTCGCCGAGCCCCGGTATCATCCCCTGGGCCAGAACGGTGATTTTTGCACCAATGGAATCCCCATCTCGCCTCAGCTGGTCCACAAGAGATTCCAGCTCAGCAATCTTGCCAGCATCAGGACAAAAAAATGGGTTCTTATTAACCAGATCCCAATCAATCGTATCTATTTTAATGTCGCCCATTTGTGATAGATAGCCACGAACCTCTATACCCGCTGAGGTCTTAAGATACTTTTTCGCAATACCGCCAGCCGCGACGCGCATTGCTGTCTCGCGGGCGGATGCCCTCCCCCCGCCGCGGTAATCCCTGACGCCATATTTTTTATGATAGGCATAGTCTGCGTGCGCCGGTCTGAACACATCCTTGATATCGCCATAGTCTTTTGATTTTTGATCGGTGTTTTCAATCAGCAGACCAATAGAGGTGCCTGTGGTCTTGCCTTCAAAGACGCCAGACAGAATCCTGACCAGATCTGCTTCTTTGCGCTGGGTCGTATATTTTGAGGTTCCAGGACGACGTCGATCGAGATCGACCTGCAAATCGGCCTCTGACAGTTCAAGCCCTGGCGGGCAGCCATCCACAACACAGCCCAATGCAGGACCATGACTCTCCCCGAAAGTTGTGACCCTGAACATGCTACCAATGCTACTACCTGGCATTTTGACACTCCGCCTACAGAATTATGGGATTATACCGAATTAGTCTTTACCCGTTTCGATGAATAGCATAGGGTTATGCGTCAATTTTCCGAGCGACGATTTCGACTGTGCAAAATGCTTTTAAGACAATCATTGAAAAAATCGGTGAGAACCCGCAGCGTGAAGGGCTTCTCGACACACCCGTGCGCGCAGCCAAGGCAAT
>CAZAZB010000465.1:0-3172 GCA_964489485.1 uncultured Pseudomonadales bacterium
AGTCACGAGGTCGACGGTTCGATCCCGTCTAGCTCCACCAATTCATAAAAGGTCTAGATATTTGTTCAGACCATCTACAACTATAGGTGGAACCGGCGAAGACGGTTTAATCCCGTGGGGCGCCCAGCCCTGGCTCCACCAATTCATAATAGATCTAGATATTTACTCAGCAGCCAAATCTAAACTATTGAACCTTTTTAGCGCAATGGCCCAGTTTTTTACCCTTATAACATCAAAATGCCACCGGTCGGGCGAATAGTGGCTATCGGCACTGATCCTTTGTACCATGCGCTTCGACGCCTCAAGGACGAACCAGAATGAAAAAACCAGTTGCGCTTGCTATCTCATGCTTAATGTTCATCACCGGTGCCTATGCATCAGGTGGAGGCATTGCCACAGATGATCCTGAATCATTATCTGGCGTTGCTCGATCAAAGCCATATTCGCCTTACGCAGGCAGAAATTTCCCGGATAAACCACTCTGGGGAGATACGCATTTGCATACCGCTATTTCCTTCGATGCTGGCGCTTTTGGTGCGCGCCTTCTTCCACCTGATGCCTATAAGTTTGCCAAGGGTCTTGAAGTTACCGCTTCCTCTGGTCAGGCAGTGCGAATGTCACGTCCTCTGGATTTTCTTGTTGTCGCGGATCACTCAGACAATATGGGGCTGTTTCCAGAATTGCAGGCAGGTACGCCGTTTGTTATGGCAAGTGAAAAAGGCCGGCGTTGGAACAAGATGATTAATGCGGGGGGGCAGGAAGCTGTCCAGGCTGCAGCAGAATTGATTGGCGCTTTTTCGCAGGGTGAGTTCCCGGAAGAATTAAAATCTTTACCTGGTACAAGTTTGTACAGGAATACCTGGGATGCCTTAATCAAGGCGGCTGATGATGCTAATGACCCCGGTAGTTTTACGGCATTTATCGGATATGAATGGACGTCCCTGGTCAAGGGTAACAACCTTCATCGTGTTGTGGTTTACCGTGATGGTGCGACGCGAGCCAAATTGTTGGAGCCCTATACCATGACGCCGCCTTTTGGCGATCCTGATCCACGAAATCTCTGGAAGTGGATGGAGAAGTATGAAAAGAAAACGGCAGGTCAGGTTTTGGCCATTGCGCATAATGGTAATTTAAGTAATGGCATTATGTTTCCTGAATCAAAGTCGTTCGGAAAGCGGATCGGCAAGAGCTATGTTGAGCAGAGAAATAAATGGGAGCCACTGTACGAGGCAACACAGATCAAAGGTGACGGTGAGACGCATCCTTATCTTTCACCAGATGACGAGTTTGCGGACTATGAAACCTGGGCGGTAGGCAATCTGGATCTCAGCGTGGCCAAAACAAATGCCATGCTCAAGGGCGAGTACGCCCGTTCAGCACTGAAAACAGGTCTCAAGCTCGAAGAAAAACTGGGAACCAATCCCTATCAATTCGGCATGATCGGTTCTACGGACAGTCATACCGCGCTAACAGCTGTCGAAGAAGACAATTTTTTTGGTAAGCATGCCGGTACAGAACCCGATGCCGCTCGATATCTACACCCGATGGCGCGTCTCAATGGTCGCGAGTATCCAGGTTGGTCCATGGTCGCATCCGGTTGGGCCGCTGTCTGGGCGGAAGAAAATACCCGTGAATCGATTTTTGCTGCAATGCAGAGAAAAGAAACCTACGCAACTACCGGTAGCAGAATGACAGTAAGACTATTTGGTGGTTGGGATTTTAAGGCTGATGATGCCAATACCCGTCTTCCAGCAGGCATAGGCTATTCCAAAGGTGTTCCTATGGGTGGTGAGTTAAGTTCACCTCCTTCGGCATCCAGTGCACCTAACTTTCTTGTTGGCGCAATGAAGGACCCAATTGGTGGAAACCTTGATCGAGTGCAGATTATAAAAGGCTGGTTGGATGACAAGGGTAATACGCAAGAAAAAGTTTATGATGTTGCCTGGTCTGACGATCGTGTACCTGATGCGAATACTGGCAAGATTCCTTCCGTTGGCAATACAGTCGATGTAGCCACCGCGACCTGGACGAACACAATTGGTGCAACGGAATTGATCACAGTCTGGCAGGATCCGGATTTTGATGCCGATCAGCGAGCGTTCTACTACGCGAGAATAATAGAGATTCCGACACCAAGATGGACGGCGTACGACGCAAAGTATTTTAAACTCGATATGCCTGATAACATTCCGATGACGACGACCGAGCGAGCCTATACGTCACCCATCTGGTACAGCCCGGAGTAGGAGGGAAGTGTTCTATCCCCATTCAGGCCAGCGGAACCCTGCCTGGGCAGGGTTAGAACATGCCTGTCTGATTGTTAATTGCCACCTTTCTAGCTGACCGCCAACAATGCCAGTAGTCTACAACCTTCAAGATACTCACTCACATTGACGTACTCGTCAGTCGTATGCGCTGCGTGTTGTCCAGCGCCGAGCGTTACTGTGGGAAGGCCCATCAGGTTAAGGTAGTTCGCATCCAGGCCGCCATTGGCGATGACGAGGTTCGCCTCACCCCCCATCTGCCGGACGGCCTTCTTGACTCGTTCCACCGGTTCAGCACGAGAAGACATCTTGAATGCATCATAGTCACGTTCCGCGATGAATTCGACGCTACCCTTAACGCCCTTGTGGTTGGTCGTTTCTTCAACCGCTTCATTGAAAGCCGCTCGAAAAGCAGCAGTAATCTTGTTCAGGAATGAACGGCTATGGCTGCGGCATTCACCGGTAACCTCGACATAGTCTGTTACCTGATTACTGGCCTCTCCCCCGGTAAACTTACCAACATTTGAGGAGCCTAACTGACCTTTGATATCAATCTTTCCGAAATATCCTTGTTCTGCGATTCTCACGATAGCGCGGCTGGCGATCAGTGTTGCAGAGATTCCGCCTTCGGGATAAACACCAGCATGGGTTGAGCGGCCATGGACATGTGCGACCCAACGATCTGCGCCGATGGCACCGATAACAGCATTGTGGGGATTGCCGCCATCAATATTAAAGCCCATAGCAGGGTCGCCCAGATCCTTCATTCGGACTTCTTTTGCACCGTTCAATCCTGCCTCCTCACCTACCGTAAAAAGAAGCGTAATAGGGGGTCGCGGTAGATCTTGCGTTAGCAGTGTTTCTGTAAGGGTCACCATGGCGGCAATTGCCGTTCTATTATCGCCCCC
>CAZAZB010000466.1:0-3167 GCA_964489485.1 uncultured Pseudomonadales bacterium
CAACGATGGCTTCAAGGTCCGCATGTAATTGATGAGCGGGTTCTATCACTTTAATGGTTTCACTCCCCGGTGCGTGTTCGAACTGAACCGTCAGGTAGTTGATATCAACAAATCTTTTCCCATCGAGTATGTAAGTATCACCTTGTTGGCTAAGCGCCCACGCCTTGTCGACTGCTTCCTCGGTAGCGGCGCTTATCCGGGCAAGTTCGTTGCTATCAAAGACAGATTCACGCACTACAAACCCATCGCGTAGATATTGTTCTTGTTCGGATGTCGACAGTGAGTGCGGCATGGGTGGGGGCTAGAGCTTCACAAAGAACGGCAATACCATCAATGCTATGCAGGCAGCGATCAATAACGGCACATTGGAAATCATATAAGGTACGACAAACAAACCAACGCCGGAGAAGAATGCCACCGGCTGTTTCTGCTTTTTACCATAGATAAAGTAACCCATACCGACACCGCCAAAGAGCGTTCCCCAGATTAGTACCGATGAATCTTCCATGGATCTACCCTACTCGCTTCTGATTGGACCTGATCATTGGTCGGTATTTTAGAATAGCCAGCAGCAAGGCACAAAGAATCAATAGGGGTAGCTGACCAAATCGGTGGAAGGGTGTCATACCTGTCATAATTTTTGCCGTGGCTGTCATCGCCCCAGCCTCAAACTGGGGCAGCGATTTCATGATGTGACCTTTATGATTAACCAACACTGTGAGTCCGTTATTCGTCGCTCGCAGGAGGTAACGGCCATTTTCCAGCGCCCTCATCTGCGCCATCTGCAAATGTTGCGCAGGACCAATAGAGGTGCCGAACCAGGTGTCGTTACTGATAGTCACCAACAAATCTGGCGCTTTCACTGTGGAACGAACCAACTCCGGATAGACGACTTCATAACAGATCGACAAGCTCAATCTGAGATCTCCCGCGAGCGATGCCACCTGTTTATCCGCACCTGGACGATTATGGGACATGGGAAGATCAAAAAAACCTATAAGCCCACGCAATAAATCTTCCAGTGGCACATACTCACCAAATGGCACCAGGTGTCGTTTACGGTAGGTACCTTCTCCTTCGCCAATGGTTATCGCCGTGTTGTAATAGTTTCCTTCAAGGTCACGATCCGGAATACCCAGCAACAATGTAGAACCTCGTTGTTTACCATTGCTGTCCAATTCTGTCAGGAAAAAATCAGCATTTTCGCGAAACACAGTTATCGCGGCTTCAGGCCAGACGATCAAATCCGTTCCCCATAGAGGGTCCGTTAGATTACGATACTTTTCCAGAATTGGAATGACCATGTCCCTGCGCCATTTGGAATGTTGATCTATATTGCCTTGAACCGCAGCGACGGTGATCTCTTTCTCTTCCTGCACAAAAGGAATTTGAGACAGGGCATATCCAGCACCCCAGACGAGCAGGATAGCCATGGCGTAAGAAATCTTTCGACGTTGTAACGAGCAAAAAAACAAGGAGGCTGTGAGCAGCACCATAAAACTCACCCCGTAAACACCCGCAATAGGCGCATAGCCCGCAAGTCCACTATCAAGATGACCATAACCAAAAAAGAGCCAGGGAAACCCCGTTAATATCCATGCGCGAAATGCTTCACTTAACACCCAGAGAGAAGGAAAACCCAGAAGGACGCCGAGTGACACACCGGAAACAAATCGACCATACAGATATCCATGCAAAAGCCCGGTTAAAGACCATGCCATCACGAAAAAGACGATCAGGAAACCTGCCAATAGTGGTTCAGCGCCACCATAGACATGAATGCTGACGTAAATCCAGGATACGCCGACACCAAACAGGCCGACATAGTAACAATAGAAAGAGAGCGCAATCTGCCGTATTGCCATGCCGTCAATGCAGATCAGGAGAATGACGATGCTGAGTATGCCAATAGGCCAGTAATTAAATGGCGCAAATGACAGCGGTGCAAGCCCTCCCGCGATCAGCGATAGAAGAAGACCCAGCGAATTCGTCCGGGAAAGAATTCGGTGCAGTCTGGCAAACAAGGCTACTCTTTGCCACTCACGGTTAAGTTGAGCAACAGGATTCGACGACTATCTGAATTGAGCACCCTGAACGTGAAATTCTTGATTTCAACTTCTTCGTCGCGTTTCGGCAGTCGACCAAAGCATTGTGTGACAATTCCGCCTATCGTATCGAATTCGTCATCGCTTAAGTCACTGCCGAGAGCTTCATTGAAATCAGAAATCGGTGTTAACGCCTTAATGGTATAGGTACCATCATTGTGCATCTTGATGAAGTCGTCATCATCAATATCGTATTCATCTTCAATATCACCAACAATTTGTTCCAACACATCTTCGATGGTGACAATACCTGAAACACCCCCGTATTCATCATAGACAACCGCAAGATGATTCCGGGTTGTTCTGAATTCTTCTAATAGTATATTGAGCCTCTTGCTTTCGGGGATTGCTGTGCAGGGGCGTAATAAGTCACGCATATTGAATCGGCTTTTTTTCTCCTGTATCGCCAGCGGCAGTAGATCTTTGGCCAGCAAAATACCTAAAACATCATCGGGATTCTCACCTACCACAGGGAAACGAGAATGTCCTGACTCAATCATAAGTGGCAAGAATTCCGCGGGCTTCATCTCCAGCCGGACAAATACAACCTGGGAACGTGGGATCATTATTTCCCGCGCCTGCATGTCCGCAACCACCAATGCGCCTTCGATGATGCTCAGGGCACCGGCATCGAGCAGATCACGTTGTTGGGATGCCCGCAGTAGCTCAATAAGTTCCGTTCTGCTGCTTGGCTCGCCCGTAAATGCCAGAGACAATTTCTCTAACCAGGTGAGCGAACTTTCACTGTGCGATGATTCTTCACTCATTGGTATGGATCATCATATCCGAATTGCTGCATCAGATTCTTTTCTATCTCTTCCATTTCTTCTGCCCGATCATCTACCGAATGGTCATAGCCTTGCAAGTGTAATAAACCATGTACGAGAAGATGACAAAAATGTGCATCAATTTGCTTGTCCTGATGCTCAGCTTCTTCAAGAACGATATCGCTGCAAATAATAATATCGCCGAGCAAGATTCGCCCATGCTCATCCATTGTTTTCCCGGATAATTGCGCCTGATTCTTCGCGGAAGTGTTTGTAGGGACAGCACTTATCGAGG
>CAZAZB010000467.1:0-3167 GCA_964489485.1 uncultured Pseudomonadales bacterium
CGTCCCTTAATGCTGCCCGAAATGAATTGGTTGCTATCGGTGCGGGGGTGGGGGATGCAGGCGCTGGTGTGCTGGAAATGATCTCGGATTTCAAAGGGATTGATGAAGAATTTGAAATCCTGAAGGCCATGACAGACGCCAGTGGTGGATCAATGACCATCTCCCTGGCCCAGGGAATGAATCCACAGGGTTGGAAGAGGCTGTTGGCAAAGATTGATTCAGCGAACGCGGATGGCGTACCAATGAAAGGTCAAATTGCACCCAGGGCGATTGGTATTTTGATGGGTCTAAACTGTACGCTCAACCCCTTTGTACGACATTCGACATTCAAGGAAATTGCGGGGTTAACGTTTGAAGAAAAACTGGTTCGACTTAGAGATAGTAGTTTCAGACAGAAACTCCTGTCAGAAAAAGTGCCTGCGGGTGCGCCAACATTATTGCTAAGTGACTATCGTAAGATGTGGGTGTTGGGTAGCCCGCCAGATTACGAACCCGCGCCAGAGGATGCCATCGAGCCGCGGGCAAAGGCAGAGGGTATTTCACCCGAGGAATATGCGCTAAATGCAATGCTGATGAACGAAGGTCAGCAGATGCTCTACACGCCCTTTGCAAATTATGCTGATTTTAATCTCGATTGTTGTCGAGAGATGATCCTGGCTGAAAATACCGTGATGGGGCTTGGTGATGGCGGCGCTCATGTCGGTACGATTTGCGATGCAAGTTTTGTGACGTACCTGCTGACTCATTGGGGCAGGGATCGAAAAAGAGGTGAACTGATAGATTTGCCAACGCTGGTAAAAGCGCAGACAGCAGACACTGCAAAGACGGTTGGCCTGCATGATCGCGGCCTGCTGGTGCCCGGTAAGCGAGCGGATATCAATATTATCGATTTTGAGCGATTGAAAATCCATTCACCTAGGATGGTTTATGACCTACCGGCTGGTGGTAGACGTCTTGAACAAACTACCGAGGGTTATATCGCGACAATCTGTGCCGGTGAGATCACCTATGAAAATGGTGTTGCCACAGATGCCCTGCCGGGCAGGTTAATCAGGGGTCAGCAGCAATAGGAATTCCAGAAATCCTACCCTGCACAGCAGGAGAGTTCTGATACGTCTCTGGCGAAAGTCTGCGCGCAGAGTTTTAAACCTTCAACCATCGTCAGGTAGGGGAATAGCAACCCGGCCAGGTCTTCAACAGTCATTTCATTTTTGATGGCGAGTACAGCGGTTTGAATCATCTCCCCGGCTTCGGATGCTAATATTTGTGCGCCGAGTATTCGCTGACTATTGACGTCGATGACAAGCTTCACGAATCCACTGGTCTCGAAATTCGCCAGTGATCTCGGAATATTGTCCAGGGTCAGTACGCGCGAATCTGTTTCGATACCGGCTGCTTGTGCCTCTTCTTCAGTCAATCCGGTGGTGGCAACCTGAGGATCAGTAAAAATGACAGCGGGCATGGTTGATAGATCCAGTGCTGCTTGCCCTCCTGTCATATTCACAGCGGCTCTAGTGCCAGCGGCTGCAGCAACGTAGACAAACTGCGGCATGGTACTGCAATCACCTGCTGCGTAGATATGTTCAACATTGGTTTTACATCTGGCGTCTACCTTGATCGCACCCGTGTCGTCAGTCGTAATACCGGTTGCCTGCAAACCCAGCTTATCTGTGTTGGCCATTCGGCCAGACGCGATAAGCAATTGATCGCATTTGATCAGTTTCGACCCTTCAGGTGTGGCCAATGCCAGTTCAAATGTCGCATTGTCGTGTGTCACCGATGTGGCCTGCGTATCCTGCATGACGGTGATGCCTTCAGATTCAAAGACGTCTTTGATGCCTTCGCCAAGCAGGGGTTCTTCACGTGTTAGTAGAGTACGTCTTGCCAATACGGTAACGTCAGAACCCAGCCGTCTGAAGGCTTGTGCCAGCTCAAGGGCAATAACAGATGAGCCAACGACAACAAGATGTTTAGGTAATACCTTATCGAACAGTGCCTCGGTGGATGTCCAGTAGGGTACTTTTTCAATACCCTTAATGGGTGGGATGAACTGCTTTGATCCAGTCGCGATCAGGACACGGTCTGCTTCGATTTCCTGAAGAGAACCGTCGTCCTTTGTCACCGTAATGCCTGTAGCAGAGGTAAAAGTTGCCCAACCATGTATCAGGCTAATGTTTTCATTGGCAACAAGAATGCTCTCGTATTTTGCCAGTCGTAATTCTTCAACCCGCATTTGTTGTTGCGCTGCCAGCAGAGCTTTTGAAATCTCTGGTGAAAGGTTCGTAATACCGTCAAAAGGGTTAGCGCGTTGGTGCTGTGCCATCTGCGCGGCACGAATCATTATTTTTGAAGGAACGCAGCCAACATTGACACAGCAGCCGCCGATGGTGCCAGACTCGACAAGCGTCACGGTAGCGCCTTCTTCCGCCGCCCGAATCGCACAGGCGAATGCAGCAGAACCACTACCAATGATGAGCACCTTCAAACCGGTCGTTGTCTCGATTTCACAATCGTTGCAACCTGCCTCTACTTTCTGGTCGTCTAGCGTCATCATTCGCTGCCTTCAGAAAGCTGTACAGTGGAGGGAAAACCTGCGTTTGTTGTGGCTTCGGTCATTTGGCTAAGCGCGACTTTGGCAGGGTCATAGGTAACAACGGCAGTGCCCTTGTCGAGACTCACAACTGCCTTGCTGATGCCATCGAGTTTGGTGAGAGACTTACGCACGGTAAGTTCACAGAAATTTCATGTCATGTTCTCGACATTGAGTGTGACTGTTTCGCCTGCTAACGGCATAACGGGTTCATCCGCCACACCATCAGCTACAC
The DNA here is from genome assembly GCA_964489485.1 of uncultured Pseudomonadales bacterium. Classification (GTDB taxonomy): domain Bacteria; phylum Pseudomonadota; class Gammaproteobacteria; order Pseudomonadales; family Azotimanducaceae. Next base: position 2,826 of record CAZAZB010000467.1, read on the forward strand.
TATATAAACTCCACCCGAGGATGCTTAACCCCAGTAAACCGACGAGCGCTGTGATCTTCAAATACATTGATTGACTCCATTATTATCGAAAAAAGTTGTAAAAAATTAAACTACTCCATCCATTCCATCGGCACATACTGCGCCGCGATTGCAGCCAGGATCAGTAGTGTGGCCGCAAAAAGTGCACCTTTCACGAATCGCCGGGAAATGGGAATGGCACAGACATCGCCGTCATTGCAGTCAGCTTTCGCTTTGAAATAAACGAGATAATAACCATAGCCGAGAAAAACGAAGGTGATTGCTGTAAAAAAAGGCTGATAGGGTGCCATTGCGGTGAGATTT
>CAZAZB010000468.1:0-3164 GCA_964489485.1 uncultured Pseudomonadales bacterium
ATCTGACTGACTGGGATCTGACTGAATAGAACCCCCTGTTGCAAGACCAATCCTTCGACTGATGGGGTCAAAAATAACCGTCGTAGATTGACGGACAGACTGACGTACCATTTCTGCATTCAGTGCGGTAAATGTAGCCTGGTCTGGCTTACCCATCCAGTTTCCGACGCTGGCTGGGTCTGATTGTCCGGAAGAAGAGTCGCTGACGTCATGGTCAACTGCCTGTACTTTCATCGTCATTTTACTATCTCAATACAATTCAATTTACGTACACTCCCTGCGCACGCACTACCGCATTACCGGACAGCAACTGCCCACCCGGAATCTCACCGGGGTGGCGATTATACCGGCTGGGGCCAATATTGGTACGTTTATCAGTCAGTTATGTGCCAATTGCAGTCCTAATCCCTGGCCAATCTAGAGCAGGCTCTCGGCAAAAGGGTGACAAATTAGCCAAGTATTGGTTTTGTTCAAATCTCGAGGGCTTAACAAAATTGTAACTTATTGATTTTTATCATTATATCGGTGTGGCATCAAACTTGCTGTAAACTGATTAACACATTTTATAGAGCATCAACAATCATTGATATAAGATGTGCGCCCTTTTCAACCGGGTAAATTTCCAGGGAAAGTATGTTCCTCGAAAAATACACAGATCTAGAACTTGGCAAACAAGCCGAGCTTGTCAAAATGAAGCGGTTCGCCCTCAGCCTTCTGCTCCTGGCGACAATCATCTATGTGACGGCTTCTATCCTCGGAAGCTTGTTTGAGCAGCATGCGGCCTGGCTCGGTTTTGTCACGGCAACGTCCGAAGCCGCCATGGTCGGGGCAATCGCCGACTGGTTCGCCGTTACTGCCCTGTTTCGACATCCACTGGGTCTGAAAATTCCCCATACGGCCATCATCCCCAATCGTAAGAATGTGATCGCTGAACAATTTGGTATTTTTGTTCAGGAAAACTTTCTTTCTGAAGACGTCATTTCTACAAAGATCCGTTCCATGAATCTGAGTCGGCGCGTCGCTGCCTGGATTGTGGAAAAAGAAAACGCACAAGCCGTCGCTCGACAAATTACCGCGGGTCTTGCTGGCGCTGTCCGTGTCATGAATGACGATGACATTCAGACAATGATTGAAAAGAAAGTCGAAGCACGTATTCGCGATACGTCTATCGCCCCCATGATTGGCGATCTCCTTTCGTTCATCACCTCAGGCCGACGCCAACAAGAGTTATTCAATGGAGCAGTCAATTTTGGACTTTATCTGCTGGAAGACAGCGACCGGGATATCAAGGAAAAAGTGGAACAGGAAACACCCTGGTGGTTCCCTGGATCAGTAGACAAGGCAATCTATCGCCGAATTGTTAAAAGTGTCAGCAAGATGCTGTATGAAATGCAGGTCGACGTCTTTCATCCGGTCAGGCAAAGACTGGTCGGGATGATGAATCAGTTTATGGAAGACCTGAAACATTCACCTGACATCGCCGAGAAAGAAATTTCGATCAAGGAAGATCTTCTCAAGGAGCCCACTGTCCGGGATTTCACCCGTTCGCTTTGGTCTGATATCAAAAAAGCACTGCTCGACCAAAGCGAAAACCCGGATGCTGACCTGTCGAAGGCGATTGAAGAATCAGTGATCAAATTCGGCCAGAGCATTCTTGATGATGATGTGCTGGCATCCAAAATTGACGGCTGGGCGGAAGATAGCGGCAGATATGTGATACGCACCTACGGGCATGAAGTTGCTGATCTTATATCCGGCACCATCAATAGCTGGGACCCCGAGGCGACGTCCGAGCGAATTGAAATACAGATCGGTCGTGATCTGCAATTTATTCGTATCAATGGCACAGTGATTGGTGGCCTTGCCGGGCTTATCATTCACACGCTGACCGTGTTACCTGATTGGACTGCTGGGCTGGATCAGATGAAGTCGCTCTTGTATTGACTCTTGCACTCAATAGAATTTGAAAGGGCTGCTGAACTAACCCAGGTTAGCCAAATGCAAATCGCCAATCTCTGGAACAGGATCGAATGCGACCCCGCCGATCTGGACCAGCGTCAGATGAGAATTGTTGTTTGATCGAATAGGCCATCAGCGCAGGTCGGTGGCGAACGGTTGTGTAGTCCGGCTGTCCTATCCAGACCAAGATGTTTCAGTATTGAACGGTCCGAAGGCAAGAAAGTTTCGATTCATCGCCCGGTTTTCAACGACCCTCGCGATATTGGAACAAGCATCGGCAGGCGCCCCATAAACCCCATAGGGCCTAGATGGACGTGATAGGCGCCGTCATCATGCGGTAGCTTCAGGGCAACGATGACTTTTTTGCAGATGCCAGATTTTCTCGGCCCCAGCTAAATCGTTCCTGACCTAGTTTGACCAGCATCAGGTCTGCAGCCGTACGGGAATGGCGACCCGGTGTTTGAGTAACGATTGCCTGTCTGCATTTCCATGACGGCATCCGGGGGTACCGGGTCTCCACGAGGGTGCAATGCAGAGGCGTAAGGACGAATACATCCCGACTATCCCGCCAGCTTCACGGATCAGTCAACGACCATTCTATCATCCGGTGCCATATCTGCCCGGATCACGCCGGATCTGAATTTCCACACGCCTGTTTTCCGCGCGGCCTCCCCGCGTATCATTCGATGCACGCGGTCTGGCGTCAGCGTATCCGACGACCATGAATCGTTTCGGAGACAATATCGGGTCTGCCATCAGCGCGCGGGCAAAGGTGAGTGCACGCTGGCTTGAAAGCTCCCAGTTGGATCGAAACCTGAATGTGTGGATTGGAACATTATCGGTATGCCCTTCAATGCTGATCGTGCCAGGTGTATCCCTTAGCGTTTCCTGCAAAACCGGAATCACCGAGTAGAATTCGTCAGTGAGATCCGCAGAACCCGATGGAAACGAACCTTGTTCACGGATTCGCACGGTCACCGAATTCTGATCGTACTCTACTTCGATATTGCCTTTTTCAATTTGTGTCGCCAGTTTTTTCTGCAGGCGTTTGGAAATGCGGGCATTCAGCTCCAGGGAAGCCCGCTCGGTGAGGTTGGTTCCCTGGTCCAGATTACTGTCACCTTCTTTGTTCTTTTCTGTGGGCGTCGTACACACTGCCAGAGACTTTTTAACCGTATCTGCACTCACCTGCTGAATGGTTTTTC
>CAZAZB010000469.1:0-3158 GCA_964489485.1 uncultured Pseudomonadales bacterium
AGATGTCATCTTTTTTTTCCTCAGTTTGATAATTGGGGTCGATAATTGCGATAATTGGGGTCGGAGTAAAATTTGATCTCAAATTTTACTCCGACCCCAATTATCTGACCCCAATTATCTCAAATTTACGCGTCCGAGGCTTTGTAGCAGGGCGGTGGATATGGCTGGTCCTTTGTGCTCTGCGGCTGTGGTGGTCGCTCGCCACGCTACATGACCATCGGGGCGAATGAGTATGGCACCGGCATGGTCTATGCCGTAATACTGGTGCCAGACATTATGGACATCTACGAGGTCAGCGTTCTCTGTACCAATCGTATAGATGTTTACTTGTATGTCCTCTGGTAGGTCGTGCAGCATTTCTTGCCAGCCTTTTCGATCACCATAAATTAACAAGGTGAAATCGGTTGTAAATAAATCCAGCAGTGATTTTTGTTCTCCCTTGTACATGACCCAACAGTGGGGTGCGCGAGCGCCGGGTTTTGCGTTGGCAATATAGGTATAGATAGGATCTGCAACCTGATGCGCTTCAACATAGTGGGCTGAACCATCCTGAGTCACAAGAGATGAATCCCAGTAACCAAAGCCGATTTCCTGGCCGAGAAAAATAAAATGATTTCGCTGGTCTTCAATGGCATCACTTCTTTTCTTACGCGCTGCAATTCCTTCTGCTGTATCGAGTTCCAGCATATTGGCATCATCCACTTTTGCACCAAATTCCGCGCCGGTAGCGCGAATATTAATGGCATTCTTTCTGCTTGTCTCGACGTTAAATACGGCGATCTCACGTCGTTCCTCATGATAGGAATCAAGGAGCGATTCGGGGGCCTGGCCTCGTAATACGTAGGCCAGCTTCCAGGCAAGATTGTGTACTTCCTGCATACCCGTATTGAATCCAAATCCGCCTGTGGGGATGTTAAGGTGCGCTGCATCACCGCCGAAAAAGATCCTGCCTTGTCTATATTGGTCGATTACCTGGCCGCACAAAACCCAGGACCCGATACTTAGAATCTTCACTTCAAGGTCAGTGCAGCCAAGTGCTGCGTGAATATTCTGTAAACATCTGGCTTCATCAAAATCCTCAGCTTTTTCGCCCTTTTCAGGGAAGTAACTGAAGTTGAAGCACCAATGCTTCCAGTCACCGCCCAGACCAATAAAGACGCCTGAGACGTCAGTGGTTGATATCCAGTAGAGTGCCTGGTGAGCCTCGTTCTCAACGAGAGATTCAATGTCAGCTTCTATATAGACATTGATCTGGTGCCCGAAAGCTGGCTCGCCAATGAGTTTTCTTTCTAGTGCCTGCCGCGTTGGGCTTCCTGCGCCATCGCATGCGATGACATATTGAGCTTTGACGGTGTAGGCTTTGCTGTCCTTGCCATTGTTTCCAATACAGTGGACTTCAGCTTCCACATGATCTTTGTACTGATGAAGATTCAGTTTTTTGTGGCCGAAACGGACATCGATGAACTCGCTTTCATCAGCGCTGTGTTTCAAGCATTTTTCCAACAGCATTTGAGAAGATATCGTGAGAGGTGCCGGTGAACTGGAGATCAGGCTGTTAATATAGTCAGGATGATCAGCCATTCTGATATCACCCAGTTTGTAGCCTGACAAACTCGTGTAAAAGGAGACGCCACCCACTGCCCCTGTTTCGGCGTAAATACTATCGGCGATATCGAGACTGCGCAGAATCTCCATTGTTCGCGTATTAAAGGCCGAAGCCTTAGGATGGTGGGTAATATCCTTGTTTTTTTCAATCAGAATTGAGTGAATTCCTTGTTGAGCAAGCGACAATGCTGCACTGAGTCCCACGGGACCACCACCCACAATTAGTACTCTGGTTTCGGTTACCATGAGGCCCTCTATAGTGGTTTAACGATTCGTTGATCGATATCAGTTACTCATTCATCATCGCACTCTCGGGTTTTAATCTGAGAATGGTGCGTTTCTGGTCCGCAAGTGTCTGGATAAATTCCTCAGTTAAGGCCATCTTGTCGTTTCCTGTCAGTTTCTTGAATACCCGCAGGGTTAGATCATTTCGTTCTGGATGATCCTCTGCAATACAGTTGACTGTGCCGTATATCACTAACTGTTGACGACCATCATGAACAAGGAGGGCAACACCAGGTTGCCTCAGGGCATTGTTCCATTTGGCGGTGAAACTTTTGGTTGAGATAATAATATCGACACCGTTGTAGTCGTAGGCGATCTGTGAAATTTGTGGCGAGCCGTCTTTTCTACCGGTCGCGAGAACCGCCCATTTGTGTTTGTGGAGATACTCTTCCTGCTCACTTGATAATACGGTCATCTTTACTACCTGAGTCCTATGTTCGACTGCAGGAGAGTACCAAATACTCAGAAATTAGTCAGATATCCTATTGCGAGCGCTGGAGTTAGAGGGCAGGCAGGGCTCGCTTGATAATTTCGTCGCATGCAATTCCTTTTGGTAGGGTGCCGTAGACACGTCCAAAAGTGTCGGGTGAAAGCCGGGACTGGCAAAAAGCATCTGCCACCGCTGCATTTCCATACCTCACCAACAGCGATCCCTGTAATGTAAGAGCCATTCTTTCTACCATCGTGCGCGCTTCGTATTGAAGATCATCACCCGTCGTGAGCGATTTCTCAAGTGAACCGATAAAGGCATCCAGCCGCGTGTCGCTACCTTTCGCCATGCGAACTTCATCGAGAAATGCATCAAGGGAACCGGGATTCTTTTGCATGGCCCGGAGCATATCCAGACACTGAACATTACCGCTGCCTTCCCAGATAGAATTAATTGGGGATTCTCGAAAGAGTCTGGGCATAATGCTGTCTTCCATGACGCCGCTGCCACCGATACATTCCATCGCCTCGTAAGCATGCCCGGGTGCCCGCTTACAAATCCAGTATTTACCAATGGCTGTTCCTATTCTAACCAATAGGTCTTCCTGCTCATTCTGTTCTCGATCATCCATACCCCGTGCAATTCTCATGGTTAGCATTAAGGCGGCTTCATGCTCGATAGCCAGGTCAGCGAGGACATTCTGCATCAGTGGCTGGTCGATGAGCTGCTTTCCAAAGGCGGATCGGTGTGCGCAATGATGTGTGGCTTGAGCGAGGGCCTGCCTCATGCCTGCGGAAGAACCTACCATGCAATCGAATCTGGTCATTGCAACCATCTC
>CAZAZB010000470.1:0-3152 GCA_964489485.1 uncultured Pseudomonadales bacterium
CCAGGAAACCCGCTATCATGACGTCCAACAAGGAAGCGACTGGTCAAGCCTCCCCCGAACAACACTTTGCCATTGCACTGATGAACCCGGCCATATCACCCTTCAAAGATGCCTGTAGTAATGCCTGGCGAAAAGCTGAAATCGCTGCATCAAATGGACACGCGAGCGCGCGCGGAATAGCCACTATTTACGCTGCATTATCACTGGGTGGCACTCTAAATAACAAAAAGATCATCAGCAGCGAAGCACTGGACGAGTCGTTAAAGATAGAAGTTGACGGCCCTGTCGATCAGGTGCTTGGGGGTAAAATACGCAGGGCACGCGGCTTTATGTTGAACACCGATGATGCCTATGGGCCTAACCTCTCCGCATTCGGGCACGCTGGTGCAGGAGGATCTCTGGGTTTCGCTGACCGGGACGCCGGGATAGGGTTTGGCTACGTCATGAACCAGATGCAAAATGACAACATTTCAATGCCACGATCAAAACAACTGGTCAATGCACTCTACACCTGTCTGGAGGCAAGATGATGGTACAAGCGGAGACAAAACTCGCGGGAAGCTGCCTTTGCGGCACCGTCCAGTACGAAATATCCGGTGAGTGCAGCAATATGTTGCACTGTCATTGTCGCTTGTGTCGTAAATCTCATGGATCTCTTTTTGCTACATTTACCGCAATCAAGAAGGAAAGCCTTCAATTCAAACAGGGGAAATCGCATATACGGAGCCACGCATTCTCCGAACACCTTTCACGAAACTGGTGCGACATCTGTGGGACAACGCTTCCATTTCTGGAAGGAGAAAATTACTCGGTACCCGCCGGTACACTCATAGACCCATGTGAGTCGAAGGTCATGGGGCACATCTTTGTTGGGTCAAAAGCCCCCTGGTACGAAATCACCGATGAGTTAAGACAGTATGAAACTTTCCCCAAATCGATGATGCGAGCGGAGATCGCAACGGTTCCACCGGACCCGGATATCTCAGGAAGTTGCGCCTGCGGTGCCTGCGAATTTAAGGTAACAGGCGAACCTAATCTGATGATGAACTGTCACTGCACGAGATGCCAACGATCCCGTGCTGCAGCTCATGCGACCAATGTCTTCTTTGCAGAATCCCAGCTCGAATGGATTAAAGGCAAGGAACACCTGGAAGATTATAAACTCCCAGATGCTGAACGTTTTGGCAGCAGCTTCTGCAAATTCTGTGGCAGTCTTTTACCGCGAATCAACAGGTCCGGCACATCAGACGCACGTTATACCGTTCCTGCGGGATGTTTGGATAAGGACCCGGGAATCAGACCTGCCGGGCATATCTTCGTAGACAGTAAAAAAGAATGGTTTGAGATCAGCGGAGACCTCCCGACATTCCAGCAATCGATCCGGTAATAGTTGCATTTCAAACCTGCTAAAGAGCCGAGCAAGGCCAGCCAGGTGACGACACCAACGTCAAAATGAACACAAATTGGGATCGAATGCCTTTATTGCTTGCACACGATGTGGCAACATCCAGCAGCGAATTGGCAAAGGCCATCGTATTTTTTCAGAACGGCAATTTCCGGCGACGTGATATTAGAGATAGTGTTGCAATCCAACACCTATCGCAGGTACCTGAACGCGACGAATCTGGCGCGAATCGGGCAAAGACAGTGATGGATCAAAAGTTCGTCAATGTCACAGTAAAGAAATCACAATAAGAAGAAGAATGCGCGATTATTTTATTAGACGTTTGATGCTCATACCACCGACATTGCTCGGGGTGACCATTATTGTATTCGCCATTACGCGGCTTGTTCCAGGCGGTCCGCTCGAAAGAGCCATCATGGAATCCCAACAGTTTAATGCTGCATCTGGATCAGGCGCACAAATGGCCGGTCAGGGGATGGCATTGTCTGATGACCAGCTCCAGAAATTAAGAGAATATTATGGCTTTGATAAGCCCATTCTGATTAGCTATTTCGATTGGGTTACCAAGGTCATTCGCGGCGATCTAGGCTCTTCTTATCGATACAACGAACCCGTATGGGATGTCATTCGTGATCGCTTCCCGGTCTCGCTCTACTACGGTCTCGTAACTCTCATTATTACCTACATAGTCTGTATTCCGCTTGGTGTACTCAAGGCGATCAAACACAAGACACTGGTGGATAATTTATCGTCCATTCTTATCTTTATTGGTTATGCCATACCGGGCTATGCCCTCGGTTCACTGCTGCTTCTTTACTTTTCCGTACGGCTCGAGTGGTTTCCCATGGGAGGTTTCGTGAGCTATGCGTATGAAGAAAAAGATGCAATAGGAAAAGTCATGGACCTGATCAATCACTCTGTATTGCCACTTATTTGTTATCTCGTCGGTAGTTTTGCCCTCGTCACCCTGCTCCTGAAAAACCATTTGCTTGACAATCTCGCGGCTGACTACATACGAACTGCCATTGCCAAGGGTGTGTCCTTCAGGCGTGCTGTCACACATCATGCGATGCGAAACTCCATGATTCCCATTGCAACCACATTTGGGCAGAACATTACACTGCTGGTTTCCGGGTCATTTCTCATCGAAACGATTTTTGATATTGATGGGTTTGGCCTGCTCGGCCTCACCGCGATTCTCGACAGAGACTACCCTGTTGTCATGGGTGTCGTGTTGCTCGCCAGCTTCTTGCTACTGATCGGAAATATCATTTCGGACTTTCTTGTCGCCCTGGTTGACCCGCGAATAAGATTTCAATAGCCAACCATTATTTAGAATCATACCAAGACAACACACCAGACATGTTTCATTTCAACCCACAAACTCTTAAGAAACTACGGCGCTTTCGGGAGATCAAGCGCGGCTATTATAGTTTCCTTCTCCTTGTCGGTTTATTGGTGACCGTCTCTTTTGGCGAGCTGATTATTAATAACCGCGCTTTGGTCGTTAGCTATGAGGGCAACCTCTACTTCCCTACCTACACACGATTTCATGCCGGATCTGAATTTGGCCTGAAATATAGCTACGAAGTGAACTACCGGGATCTTGCTGAGAAATTCACCGAGGAAGACAATGGCAATTGGCTCCTGATGCCATTGGTACCCTACAGCCCCTATGAAAACCATTCACCCCAAGGTGTGTTCAAACCAGATGCCCCCTCATTGGAAATGAAACACTATCTCGGCA
>CAZAZB010000471.1:0-3148 GCA_964489485.1 uncultured Pseudomonadales bacterium
AACACATCGTCCGACTTGAGATTGAGGGCGATCTTCAGCTTCATAAAGATGACATTGTTAGTAAGAGATTCTTCCGGTACCGGTGGTGGACCATCTCGCTTGCCGCGCATTTCATTGATTAAGCCATTGAGAAAACAGGCTAAGGTTCTGTCATCACAAGGGAGATGATCAGGATCGTCATCTTTTTTTAGCCAGCCACTGACGTCTGCGCGGGAAACCATCAGTTCCGCTTCTGCGAATAGTGTCGCCATTTTTGAATCGCTAAAATCAAACGTGTAGCGAAGGCGGCGTAGAATGTCGTTGTTGTTGATATGCGTTTTCCATTTTAGAAGGGGTTGGGCATTGAGCAGCATTTGCCGGGTTTACGGCTGGGTTCACAGCCCCCTAGTCAGCTACAGAACCGCAACGGCTTAACAGGGGCCACGAAGAGGATCAATGACAGATTCAAGACCATTAATTTTGATCTCAAGGGTTAACTTCATTAACTCACCAAGATTACCAGTGGGGAAACCACGATCAACAAACCAGAGTAAATAGCCCTCCGGCAAATCGATCAAGACCCGACCCTTGTACTTCCCAAACGGCATCGTCTGGTTGGCAACACGGATCAGGTCCTCTTTATCAAACACCTGTAAAAGTTTGTCTTACATTCTTTCGATGATTGTCGCTGGTGCCATTCCACCACCGGTGCACATGGTCACCATGCCGGTGTTAAGGTCACGACGTTCCAACTCATCAATCAACGTACCGAGGATCATCGCACCCGTTGCACCGATTGGGTGACCGAGTGCCATTGCACCGCCATTGACATTCACTATGCTGCTATCCACTTCCAGGTCACGCATGAACTTTAGCGGAACCACTGCAAATGCCTCATTGACTTCAAATAAGTCGATATCCGTGATATTCATGCCTGCCTTCTTTAATGCTTTTCTCGCAGCAGGAACCGGCGCATTGAGCATCAATTCAGGTGAGTCTCCGGCGGTTGTTGCTGTGATGATCCTCGCCCGCGGCTTAAGATTGTGCGCTTTCGCATACTCGGGTGAAGCCAGAATAACGGCACCTGCGCCATCAACAACACCTGAAGAATTGCCCGCATGGTGGATGTGATTAATCTCAACATCAGGATAGGTCTGCTCAACAAGCTTCTTGTAGGTCAACCCTTCTTCGTTTAACGGGAAGTCGTACATCGCCTGAAAGGATGCCTTGAGACCGGCGAGACTCGCCATATCCGTGCCCGGACGCGGGAACTCTTCCCGATCTAGCGCAACCGTTCCATCATCATTGAGTACGGGAACCAAACTCTTGTCAAAATGACCATTCTCGATGGCGTGGGCTGCACGCTTCTGACTCTCGACCGCCAGTTTTTCGGTATCTTCCCGACTGATATTCTCAAGTGTTGCGATCAAGTCTGCACAAATGCCCTGATGTGGCTGTGGATGAAGACTTCTTAAATGCTCATTATTGGCATCGATGGATACCATCAATGGCGTTAGCGTAGAAGTGTAAGACATGGATTCAACCCCACCGGCAACAATGAGGTCCTGCATTCCGGACATAATACCCATGGCGCCAAGGTTGACCGAACTCAGACCTGAGCCACAAAACCGTTCCACGGAAATGCCTGGTGTGACTGTACCCCAGCCTGCATCGAGTGCCGCCATGCGTGCAATACAGGCACCCTGGTTGCCTGATTGTGTGCCACAACCCGCAATGACATCGTCAACATCGTCGGTATTTAAATCGTTTCGCTCTGCAAGCGCTTTGAGTACGGTCGAAAGAAGTCGTTGTGAGTGAATCTTGCTCAGCGCTCCCTTTTCCACTTTGCCAATACCACGTGGTGTTCTCGCTGTGTCAATTATCCAGGCTTCAGCCATGATGATTTTCCTTTCTTTGGTTTAAATGATTGGTTTAAATGATTGGGTCAAATAATTAGTGTATGTGATTAGTTTATTTAAATATGAACTTGCGAGGACAGAGAATCAACCTGTCAGGTTAAGATGTGCCTGCACCAAAACTCTTTTGGTCGTCTCTAAATCCTTTTTCGAGATGCCTTTCGCGGCTTGTATGTTGATCTCGATGACAAAGGGCATCAATGTTTCCCGTAATCGGCGGGATTTGGCAGTCAGGTTAATCTTCAGTTTTCGGGCATCCTTGGGATCTTTCTTACGCACGACAAACTTACTTTTCTCCAGGCTTCGAATAGACCTTACAGTCGTTGGCTCTCGTGTGCCAACCAACTCACTGAGCTCCCTTTGGGTGATACCATCATTCTCCCACAATACCCGTAAAAACCGCCATTGACCGCTGGTCACACCATGTTTGATCGTCTTGGCTTCGAGAGCTTTCGAAAATGCCCTGAAACTTAAGCGCGTCAAATGACCGAGACTCTCCATGGGATCGAGATATAACTCACCTTCTCTGGCATTCAATTTAACGTCTTACTCCACTATCGGATTGATTGTTGGGCAAATACCCACTAACTCGAAAATCTGCCTTGGGCTATCTGTTTATACGACGAGCAATTATACTTTGCAGGCTAGGTAATAACCAATTGAACTCAGACTTTCCGATTCCGAGGTTCGTCCGGGCTGAAACAAATCAATATCAGGACCCCCTATTGAAAGACGCCCACTACCGGTGGCTGATTGTTGGCTACACCGTCATCATGCAAGCCGTTGTTATCGGCACCCTTATCTATTGTTTCTCGTTATTTGCTGTTTCATGGCTCGATGAATTTTCAGCCCCAAGACGGGATGTCATGCTGACCATTGCGCTGTTACAAATAGGGTCCGGTATTTATAGTCCTTTTGTTGGTCGCGCTCTGGATCATTATCCAACGCGTCCTCTCATATTTGTCGGACTTGCATCGTTGATGCTGGGTTTGACACTGGTCTCGAAAGCCCAGGCTCTCTGGCAGATACAGCTTGTTTATGCATTGGTTTTTCCACTATCAGTGACCCTCGCAGGCACATTGACATCACAAACCCTGGTCGCCAAATGGTTTTCTGATAATCGGGGAATCGCTATTGGCCTGTCTGCGATGGGAACGAACATCGGCGGTATTGTATTTCCCATCGTGGTCGCCGGTTGGCTGGTCGCATCAGGCTGGAGAGATACACTCCTGCTACTCGCTGCTGTGAGCGTT
>CAZAZB010000472.1:0-3137 GCA_964489485.1 uncultured Pseudomonadales bacterium
TCTCTAAGATAAGTGTCATAGCTCATCTTATTGAGCTTCACCAGCTTTTGTTGCTGGTTTAGATTAGGCAGATAGTCACGCTGATCTGTCCACAACCGGATGAAGTCCTTTTTTGCATTGGGTGATAGTGGTGTCTTGCCGGTAAATTCCTGCCAGGGAATGCTATTGTAGCCAGTCACCAATTTTTGTTGACCGAAGGTTTCTTTGTCGAACAGTATGCCTTTGCCAAGTCCCAGTGATGAATATAGATTTTGGTCGTACGCCTTGTAAAACTTCCCTACATCGATGCCAATATCAACGAGGAGCTGTTTGGCCACCTGGCTGTACGCTGAGGGAGTATCAATTGATTCAGTCCCGCCATAGGTGATTCGGGTGCGACCATCGATTGAAAATTCGTTCCGTTTAGCGTGGCCGCCAAAGTCGTCGTGATTATCGAGAATCAGTATGTTGGCATCGGGGTGTTCCTGGCGGTAGAAAAACGCCGCAGACAAGCCACTGATTCCACCGCCTACAATGACAAGGTCGTATTCTTCCTCCGCTCTCTTGCTGGTCCATGTCTTCCCGGAAACCCTTGCATGCATGGTCTCCCAGGAACCCTCATGACTACCCCTGAGCCCGGTTTTTGACGGCGGGTAATAAGCTCCCGGCGTTGATCCGAATAGAGCAGACCAGGGGGAAAGCAATGAACTGCCGATGGCAATCTGGCTGCCGTTGAGAAAATCACGTCTTTTTACCCGATCTTTCATCTGAGTTTTATCCAGCAATCATTGATGTTCATGCGCTGCACAGCGGTGACAATCACTCTTACACCATGCTCTTACACCATGCTCTTTGCACCAGAGTAGAATACAAGAATCGGTTCAGGGTTTCATTCTCACCAGCGTCCAGGTTGATACAATCTATTGATGTCAAATCAACTGATGTCAGAGCTTCGTGGGTGTCAACAACTGCCGTACGCTCAAATGGTTTGCCGATTCTGTCAGCTTGTGACGAATGGCGTGTTTGATGGGTGGAAAGTTATTGGCCAATCGAAGTGCAATGCGTCGTGCCAATTTTGCAGGAGCTCGCTCGTCCGTGAAGAATCTGACGAGATGGTTGGTGCCGTGATACATGGGTCGGGTGACTCGCATGTGCTTTGTTTCATAACGCTGTAACAGGCCAGCGGCGCCAATATCTACGTTCACAGCCTGCGCTTTGATAATTTCGTTGGCGAGGATTTCCTGTCCACTTAGACCCAGATTAAAACCATGAGCGGTTACGGGATGCATGCCGACAGCGGCATCGCCAATCAAGGCAAATCTTGGTGCTACAAACTTGTTAGCGTGTACACCAACAAGTGGATAGGCGAAGCGTTCTGAGGCCAGCCTTATCTCACCATATTGTGCTTCGGATACCATGAAAATTCGGTCCTGAAGGTCCGCGCTAAACTGCTGTTCGGTCATACCCATGATAGTGCTTTGTGAGGACATGGGCGCAGTGATGACAACGGAAGACTGGTTGCCATTTAGCGGCAAGATCGCCAGCGTACGGCCATAGTGGAAAAATTCCCTGGCTATCTGGTCATGAGGCTTGTCATGTTCGATGCGGCAGACAACACATATCCGTCCGAAATCATGCATGGATGCTGATAAGCCCATCATTCTACGAGATTCCGAGAATCGACTGTCAGCTGCAACGACAAGTTTGGATGATAATCGTGTGCCACTTGCCAGCTCAACCTGCGCACCGTTGATATTGCTTGAAACCGCAATGACCCTGGTGTCAGCAAAAACCTGAAGGTCGCCACCAAGGGTTGCCTCTTTGAAAATAGCCTGACGTATCTCGTGATTTGGAATCAAATAACCAAGAGGTTCAGCTGCATTACTAAAAAGTGTTCTCTTAAGAAGTGTCCCACCAGGAAATGCTCCGCCCTTTGCCTGCATCGTCTGCTCGAAATTCAGGCTATAGGGTGACTCACCATCTAGGACTTTTGCTGCAGCAATGGGTGATATTTCATTTTCTGGAATTCGTTGCCATACGCCAAGATCTGTCAGTATGCGTTTTGATTGGTGGGTAAGCGCGATATCACGACCATCAAATTCTGGATTGGCGAGCGAGTCGAGAGGCTGACGGTCAATGATCGCGGTCCGTAAACCGGTGGATGCCAGAGATCGAGCGAAACTCAACCCCGTTGGACCCGCACCAATGACGATAATGTCGTATTCAGATTCTGTCGCCACTTTGCTGTCCTCTCGTTTTGTTCTATTTCAGAGCCATCCTGAAGTATGCACACTAAAACCGATGTGAAAGGGCTTCTATGATCTGCGTCAACTTAACCTTTCAGCTAATATCTATAGATAGTGTCGTGATGATGCTTTGCGGAAGAAGGTGACCGACTGAGTGATGGGTTGGTAGAATCAGACATGTCCAGTCAGGATCTAGTGAAAGAAAGTGGCAGCGAAGGCAAATATTGATACAAGCAACCGATGAGATCAGAAATAAACCATGGAACTTGAAGATACTAGACGAGAATATGACTTTGGCCACCTCAGCCGGAAAAGCCTTGAAGAATCCCCTTTTGATCAGTTTCAGAAATGGATGGGTGAGGCGATTGATTCAGGCATTAAAGACCCGACGGCAATGTGCATTGCGACTGTCGCAGCGAATGGAAAACCGTCACAACGAATTGTTCTGCTGAAACACTTTGATGAGAGTGGCCTTGTTTTCTACACAAATCTCGAAAGCAGAAAAGCCAAAGAGATCGCCGGGAATGCCGCCGTTAGTGTGCATTTTCCCTGGATGAAGATAGACCGGCAGGTGTCCATTGAGGGGCGGGCAGAAAAACTTGGTCTCGCTACTGTGCTTAAATATTTTGTTAGCCGCCCGAAAGAAAGCCAATTGGCGGCCTGGTCGTCCCATCAAAGCCGGCCTGTGGATACCCGTGCCATGCTGGAAGATGAATACAAACGGATGCAAATGAAGTTTGCCGCAGGAAAAATACCCGTTCCGTCCTTCTGGGGTGGGTACCGGATTGTGCCGGAACAATGGGAGTTCTGGCAGGGGGGCGAACATCGGCTACATGATCGGTTCAGGTACTCCACGGATGAAAATAATGGTTGGACGATTAATCGACTGGCACCCTAACTCTGGCGCACTAA
>CAZAZB010000473.1:0-3136 GCA_964489485.1 uncultured Pseudomonadales bacterium
AAAAAAAGGTAAGTTCAAACCAAGCGGCGGCGAAATAAAAGTATACGAACCACCAAGTGGACCGGGTATCAGGGTCGACGGGTTTGGCTATGCTGGATACCAGACATCAACCCGTTACGATTCGTTGCTGGCCAAGCTCGTTATCCATTCAAGTTCACCTGACTATGCAAAGGCTGCTGCAAAAGCCTGCCGCGCCCTGAAAGAATTTCGCCTTGAAGGATTTGACGTTAACATTCCTTTCCTTCTGAACCTGCTCGCCAGACCGGACTTTACAAGCAACAATATCCACACGCGATACATCGATGACAATATGCTTGATCTTGTTAACATCAGCGACCCTTCGCCGATGTTTTTCTCTTCATCTGATGATGAAACCAGTGTAGAACAACCAGGGCTCGCAGGCTCCAAATTGAAGAATAACGACCCTCTGGCTGTGCTGAATCACGGTAATTCTGCCACGCCTAACCACCTATCGGCTGCCGTACCTACCTCGTTGCCGCAGTCAATCGGACCGGAAGGAACTGTCGCCGTTCTGGCACCACTTCAGGGAACCATCATATCCACGTCGATTAGTCAGGGAGATGAGGTCTATAAGGGCCAGGAACTGCTCATTATGGACGCAATGAAAATGGAACATGTTATCGAGGCACCAATTAGCGGTATCGTTAGGTTAATTGCAGTCAAGGCTAACGATTCTGTATTCGAAGACCACGGCCTTGTCTATATCGAAGAAGGGGACGTGCAAAGCAAAGATCTTGAAGAAGCAGCAGAACTCGATCCGGACTATATCCGCCCTGACCTTAAGGAAGCCATTGAAAGACACAGTTATGGGCTCGATGAAAATAGAGAAACCGCTGTTGCCAAAAGGCGCAAGACCCATCATCGAACTGTCAGAGAAAACATCGAGGACATTTGCGACCCAGGCACCTATATTGAATATGGCTCGCTGGCCATTGCTGCGCAGCGAAGAAGACGAACCGTCGAGGATCTGATGCAAAACACGCCGGGTGATGGCATGGTGACCGGCATCGGTAGCGTCAATGGGAACTTGTTCCCGGACCAGGATACACAATGCGTTGTCATGTCCTATGACTATATGGTTCTTGCGGGCACGCAAGGCTTACAAAACCATCGTAAAAAAGACCGGATGTTTGATATTGCAGAGAAGCTCCGATTGCCTATCATTCTGATTGCTGAAGGTGGCGGTGGCCGGCCTGGTGACACCGATGGTGCCGGTATCGCCGGTCTGGATTGTCTGGCATTCCAACTCTATGCACATCTCAGCGGGCTTGTGCCTAGAATTGGCATCACAACCGGTCGCTGTTTTGCAGGTAATGCAGTGCTACTGGGCTGTAGTGATATTGTTATTGCGACTGCGGATTCAAATATTGGTATCGGTGGCCCCGCAATGATTGAAGGTGGCGGGCTCGGAATATTTCGCCCAGAAGAAGTGGGCCCAATGGATGTTCAGGTACCTAATGGTGTTGTTGATATCGCAGTAAAGGATGAGGCCGAAGCAGTTAACGCAGCGAAGAAATTACTGTCGTACTTTCAGGGGACAACACCGGATTGGTCCTGTGATGATCAGAGAAAACTTAGAGCGACCATTCCAGAAAACCGATTGCGTGTTTATGACATGCGAGAGGTTATTCGTTTGATTGCAGATGATGATTCCGTTCTGGAGTTACGCCCCACATTCGGACTGGGGATGATCACGGCATTTATCAGAATTGAAGGCAAGCCGGTAGGGCTGGTCGCCAACAATCCAGCATTTCTGTCCGGGGCAATAGACAGCGAGGGTTCGGATAAGGCTGCGAGGTTTATGCAACTTTGTGATGCCTTTGATATTCCCATCCTGACCTTGTGCGACACGCCTGGCATCATGGTCGGTCCTGAAATAGAAAAGACGGCACTGGTGCGCCATGCCAGCCGAATGTTTGTAACCAGTACCAATCTAACGGTTCCTCTCTTTTCAATCGTATTGAGAAAGGGCTATGGGCTTGGTGCCCAGGCGATGACGGGAGGTGGATTTAAGGCATCCGTTTTTACGGTGACCTGGCCCACGGGTGAATTTGGCGGCATGGGTTTGGAAGGTGCGGTGAAACTAGGTTATCGAAAAGAACTGGAAGCCATCACTGACCCTGACGAAAGAATCAAGGAATACGAAAAGCGGGTTGCTGGCATGTATAACCGGGGTAAAGCCGTGAACTATGCGACTGCATTCGAGATTGATGAAGTGATAGACCCAAAAGACACGCGCCACTGGATTAGTAGCGGCCTAAAATCCACACCCAAGCCGATACCGAGAGAAGGAAAAAAACGTCCCTTTATCGATACTTGGTGATATGCCGGCTTTGGCGCAGCCAAAACGGTCATGCCTACGTCGGCTTTGGCGAAGGCAAAACGATCGTGCCTTCGCTCAACTATTCTAATCTACTACATCGCGCGAGTCGGCTTTGGCATAGCCAAAACGATCTCTCCCGTAGGAATGCCGGCTTTGCCGAAGCCAAAAAAACGCCCCAGTTAAGGGGCGTTTCTGAACGACTATGCTCTAGGCGACCTGCGGGATAAATACCGCCTTGGTCTCAAGATACTCCTCGAAACCCAGCTCGCCCCACTCACGTCCGTTACCGGATTGCTTGTAGCCACCAAAGGGTGCGCCAAAGTCTGGCCCGCTACCATTAATGTGAACATTACCGGTTCGGATTTGTGCGGCAACCTTCATTGCATGATCCACATCACCGGACTGCACATAACCCGACAAGCCATAGGCTGTGTCATTGGCAATCTCAATGGCCTCTTTTTCATTTTCATAAGGCAGGATTGTCAAAACAGGTCCGAATATCTCTTCACGCGCTATGGTCATGTCGTTATTGACGCCGCCGAAGATTGTTGGCTTAACAAAGTAGCCTCTATTCATACCGTCGGGTCGTCCGGTGCCACCGGTAACCAGTTCGGCTCCTTCGTCGATTCCTTTCTGGATCAATGCCTGGATCTTGTCGAACTGAACTTCACTAACGACGGGTCCAATGACGGTACCCTCTTCAAACGGATCGCCTGCCTTCACTGTTTCAGCCGTCGCTTTTGCAATTTTTAATGCTTCATCATGAGAAGCAGCAGGAACAAGCATTCGCGT
>CAZAZB010000474.1:0-3132 GCA_964489485.1 uncultured Pseudomonadales bacterium
ATCTAAAACTGGTTGGCGTACGTTTGACATCAACCCAGGAAGACACCGTTCATGAAAATATCACGCCCTTTAGTGAATTGTTAGAAACAGGAGGTGAGTTACCGGTTGTGACAGTAGACCCCGATGATGATGCCTGCATATTCTACACATCAGGCACGACCGGTCGGCCAAAAGGTGCACAGTTGACTCATCGTGGTTGTGTGCACAATGTTATGAATCTCGGTTTCTGGGCGAACGCCATGTCTATCACCATGGCCAGAGTCAACAATGTGCCTGTGCCCGACCCCGCAGAAGCACCACCCTCCTCCGCACTGGTCACAACACCCCTCTTTCACGTTACGGCAAACAACTGCCTGGCACAGGCAACCACAATGGGTGGCGGCAAGCTAGTTCACATGTATCGCTGGGACGCGGGCGAGGCATTGAAGATTATTGAGCAGGAGAAGATCACCAACCTGACCGGTGTGCCGGTTATGTCGCGAGAACTGATCAACCATCCTGATTACCATAAGTATGATACGTCATCCTTATTGTCGGTTGGTGGTGGTGGCGCCCAATTGCAGCCTGATCTGGTTGCCAAGATCGACAATACCGTCAAGACGGCAAGACCGGGCACCGGATATGGCATGACAGAAACCTGCGGCATTATTACCTCCATCGGTGGCGACTTCTTCGTCGACAGACCTGACAGCGCGGGACCTGCCATGCCTACTTTCGAGGTTAAGACGGTCGATGCAGACGGCAATGATTTACCCCAGGGACAGGCAGGTGAACTCTGGGTTCGGGGTGCACCAGTGATCAAGGGCTATCTGAATAGGGAAGAGGCCACAGCAGAATCAATCACGGATGGTTGGCTGCATACCGGAGATGTTGCAAAAATTGATGAGCATGGGTTTATCTACATCGTCGATCGTGTGAAAGACATGGTGCTTCGTGGTGGTGAAAATATCTATTGTTCAGAAGTTGAAGTTGTTCTTTTCGAAATGGAGCAAGTTGCGGAATGTTCAGTTTTTGGTGTCCCCGATGATCGTTTGGGTGAAGAAGTCGGTGTCGCCATCTATCAGAAATCGGGGAGCAAGCTAACGGCTAAAGACGTGCGAGAGTATTGTTCTTCAGTCATGGCAAAGCACAAGATCCCTCGATACATCTGGATTCAGGATGAAGCATTACCGCGGAATGCGAATGGTAAATTTTTGAAACGGGAGTTAAAGGAATCACTTAAAGTTGAAGATGCGAGCTAAACGACTCTCACCGACTAGTGACGGGAGTTAGCAGTATGCCACTTACTGATGCCGACGAAGACCGGCTCAGAATATTTCACGACAAAATAAAACAAGATTCCGCGAGTTTCCTTGGATATCCTGCTGCGCGTGATTTCGACTTCTCGATATTCAAAGAATATCTACACTACCCCATTAATAATATCGGTGACCCATTTATTGACGCGACTTTCAAGGTCACCAGCCATGAATTCGAACGGGAAGTGCTGGAAGATGTAGCGCATCTGATGCGCGCGCCAGAGGACAACTGGTGGGGATATGTCACCAACGGTGGAACGGAAGGCAATCTCTACGGGCTCTATCTAGCAAGAGAACTGCACCCTAACGGTATTGTCTATTTTTCGCAGTCAAGCCACTACAGCGTCGCGAAGAATGTTCATTTTCTAAATATGCGCCACATCATGATTCGTGCACAGGACAACGGCGAGATTGATTATAATGACCTGACAGAAACACTCAAAGTACACCGGGATGTTCCCGCCATTATATTCGCCAACATCGGTACGACCATGACCGAGGCGAAGGATGACATTAAGACAATCCAAACCATTCTGGATGATCTGACCATCACCAACCGGTATATCCATTCTGATGCAGCACTCTGCGGCGCTATTGCGCCATTTCTTGATCCAAGACCGGCATTTGATTTTGAGGACGGCACGGATAGTATCGCTATCAGCGGGCATAAGTTTATTGGCTCTCCCATCCCCTGCGGTGTGGTGCTGGCAAAGAAAACAGCGGTGGACAGAATCGCGCAATCCATTGCGTATATCGGTACCCTGGATACGACTATCTCCGGGTCTCGTAATGGCCTAACACCCCTGTTTCTCTGGTATTCACTTAGAACGCTTGGCTATGATGGTATGAAAAAACGCGTCAATGATGCGCTTGCGCTAGCTGAATATGCAGAACAACAGTTATGCCAGATCGGTGTCATGGCGTGGCGAAATGAGGGTGCGATTACGGTTGTATTCCCATCTCCTTCCGCTGATCTAAAGGATAAATGGCAGCTGGCATCGGCAAACGGGCAGAGTCATATCATTGCAACACCGGGGCTAGATCCTGCTGACATCGATAAATTTGTCGCGGATATGCGCCATGACCAGGAAAGTTCATGAGACAGTTAACTATTGTTAGCAAAAACGAACATGGACTCGTTTCAGACATTACAGAATTGTTGGCGAAAAATACAATAGATATCCGCAATATCGATGCCCATCTAGCCGGTGATGACGTCTACATCAAACTGGTTGTTTCAGATTATGGCAAATGTCTACAGCTCCTGACTCATGCCGGTTATAAGGCAGTTTCGGACGATAGCGTTTTACTCCGCGTGAAAGATGAACCAGGGGCGTTGGCGAAAGTCTCACGGAAAATATCAGAAGAAGGCATCAACACCCGCGCCATTACCATGTTGCATCAGGACAATGGGTTTACGGTTGCAGCGATCAGCACTGATAATAATTTGATGGTCAGGGAGTTGTTCAGTGAGCTTCTAGTTGACTAGCAGCGTGTGATGACGGCCCCAAGAGCTGGTTTTGGTAAGATAACAGATCTGGACATGCTGCAAGGCAGATCTGGACATGCTGCAACAGACAGATCTGGACATGCAACATTCATTTTGACATTCAAATTTGTATCTAGTGCAGGGATGAGTCTTCCGACACGCTAAGGAACCAATCCGACTTGGATGCATTCGATGTTGGGAAAGTCACCCACTGGAGAAACTCTTGACCATCTGAGGTAGTAAGGCACTACACCGTCACAGATGCCGTCTTGATCCAGTGTTGACCAAGCTCCGATGCATAGTCCTTGAGCGATTGAGCCGAACCCATGGCGCGTTGCCATCGCC
>CAZAZB010000475.1:0-3130 GCA_964489485.1 uncultured Pseudomonadales bacterium
GCTGATCCTAGCAGCTTGACCGAGAATAGGAGCCGTAGCGAGGGCTCCTATTCTCGGTCAAGCTCCTAGATCAACCTTGCCAATATAAGGGAGATTCCGGTTTCGCTGTGCGTAATCAATGCCATACCCCACGACAAACTCATCCGGAATCTCGAACCCTATCCAACGAATATCGACTTCAACCTCACGCCGGGAAGGCTTATCAAGCAGTGCACAAACTTCAAGATTCTTCGGCTTACGCGATTGAAGCAAGGAGAGTACATGGTGCATGGTGTGACCTGTATCGATAATATCTTCTACCAGTAGAACATCACGACCCTCTATTTCCCCGCGAATGTCTTTTAGAATTCGTACCTCTCGCGAGGATTCCATGTCGTTGCCATATGACGACACCTCAAGAAAATCGACTTCCACCGGCATCTCCAGCTCCCGCACAAGGTCTGCAATAAAGACAAAGGAACCTCGGAGCAGCCCAACAACGATCAACTTCTCTGTAGATTCGAAGAAAGCAGTAATTTCATTCGCCAGACTCTCGACGCGAGCGGCAATTGATTTGGCAGAGATCATTTCTTCAATACTGTAGCTGGAATGATCCATCTATTCTTCCGGTTCGTGTTTCATTAATTAATGGATAGATTGTACTTCATGTGACGGATCTATTGAATGATCTGTGCTGCCCGCTCAATAAACCAGTAACTGGCAACAGATCCCACGGCATAGAGCGGCATACTACGGGTTATGGGCGCAAAGCGAAAAGGTATTCTGTGCAGAACGTAGACAGCAGCCAGGGCGGACGCCACTATTGCTAGTTGCCCCAGTTCAATACCAACATTAAACATAAACAAAGCTGAGATGGTATTTTCTTCAGGCAACCCGATTTCTGCCAGTGCGCTGGCAAAACCAAGACCATGCAGTAATCCGAACAGGAAAGCGATCAACCATGGACTCTGACTGATAACGCCCCTGGTTGATTTCAAGGATTCCAGTGCCAGTAGCACAATACTCAGCGCGATCAGTGCCTCGATCGGTGCCTGGGATACATTAACAACACCATAAGCCGCCAGCCCGAGCGTGATTGAATGCGCCAGCGTGAAGCTGGTGACAACCTTGATAAGGTTCCGCCAGCCCGATACAAGGTAAAGCAAAACAAGAACAAAAAACACATGGTCAATACCAAATAACAGATGTTCGATGCCCAGTAATAGATAGGCAGGAACGGACGGAAGCCTGCTATTGGCAAAGCCTCTCTCCAAAAACAAAGTTGGCTGTGATGCGGATATCAGGTAGTTACTTATATCGTCGAGACCATCATCAACAGTCACCATGGTGTCGATCATGGTTCGGTCCAGGCCTTCTATCTCGATAAAATTGAGCCCGGATTCGTCGCAAATTAGTGTGAATGTTTCTTGCTGCGCAGTCCCGCTATGCTTGTTGGTGGAATCGCCCGCCAGACAGTTCGTCTTAACACGCAAATCAAGAAATCGACCCTGCACCTGTGGCTGTTTGAATACAGCGTCCCATTGCCCCTCTGACACTGTTGTTAGCTTCAGAAGTGCAGGCCGGACCTCATGGGCAAAAATCTGCTGCATGAAAATTGAGATAATGAGCAGCAGCCAGAGTCGTCTAGCGAACAATCTCATACTCCTCTAACAAGGTGTGATAATACGCTTCTATCGCCGCTTCTGCTCTGCTCTGTTGATAATCCGCTGCGACCTTTCTTTCTATGTAAGCAAGCGGTGTTGCCTCGCCGGGCAGGATGCGTTCAAGCCGTACAAGATGATAACCGTAGCTACTTCTAATGGGGCCTACCCAGCGCCCCTGTACAAGTGAAAATAACTGATTAACAAAGAGCCTTCCCAGGGTAGACTCAAGTTCCTCTGCGCTGCGGGAAACATATTGGGGACTCAAAAGAGAGCTTTCACCCAGCGTTCGCCAGCTTTCACCCCTGGCAAGATCTTGTATTGCCTTTTCTGCCTGTCCCGCTTCAGTAAAGTAAATCTGCGAGAAAGAGTAGCGAACCGGTAGTGAATATCTATCGATGTTGTTGTCATAGAAGGCCTCTAGTGCTTCTGCATCACCTGTATCGTCAGGCACTTCTTCCACCAGAAACTTCAACTTCTGAACCAATCGCCGCCGAACAATAGAATCACCCTGATCGAGCCCTAATCGCAATGCCTCACGATAGAACACCTCTTCACGTACCCAGTTCTCTACGATTGACGAGAGTTCTGACTCGCTCGCGTCCTTACCTGTTTGCACATTCCAGAGTTTACCGAGTCGATCTTTTACCGCCGCATCCACGACAACCTTCTGCGGCGCCTTGGAGAAATACCCGTCCGCCGCAAAGAGCAGCACACCGATGACGGCAAACCAAAAAAGTGGCTCTTTAAAAATCTTTATCATCTAGTCGACAGGCGGTTTAACTTTCCGGCACAAACCAGATGGGAGAAGACCAGGCGCGTTCCTGAATAGTCGCTTTAAGGTCCGACCGCGGTTTAACACCAGCCCGAATAGCATCCCAGGTAGACCAGCGACAGGTCGGGTTTTCAAGTACCCGTGCATAATAAAAAGCGCGATGATCTGAAATAAAGTCCGGATCTTTCCAGAGGGTCTTTAACTCTGCATCACCAACATTTTGGCTAATCGAACAATCAGCAATATTCACCTTCGCCCCATTGTTAGCACATCGATAGGTCTTTGGATTCACGGTACCGCCATCAGAACAGGCAACATCAAACACCTTTTCATGATGTTCACCATTAACTGTCCAGCCTTTGACGACTTGCAAACGTTGAAGACTCGCAGAATTAGCATCTCTGGAAGCCCATACCAAAAATGATGGTTCTTTACTGTCACTGGCGAGCAGGTCCCCACCCATTGGTACACCCTCGGCATAGGCATCCGTGATGAGTGACTTGTCATCCAATGACCTTCCCTCGAAACCATAACCAGCAAAGAATCGGATTTGCATTCGTGGACCGGATGTCGCGAATGTTTCCTTACGTCGAAAGGCAGCATAAATGGCTGGGCGCGTATTTTCCTCTGCCCAAACACCTGTTAAGCCAGCAGCACCCCAGGTTTCAAAACCACCGGTATATTTGTTTCCATCAACTTCATTAATCTGAATTAG
>CAZAZB010000476.1:0-3130 GCA_964489485.1 uncultured Pseudomonadales bacterium
CACTTTTGCCTCTGGAAAATCGCCCAACAGGTCCATTCCGAGCACACGCTTGGCACAGGCACCCGCCAAACCGATTGAATATAAAAAGACGAAATCTGCATAAGTCATTGATTCACCTGCAACATAAGGTGAGAAGCGACCATTCTTTTTCAAGCAGGCGAGTCCTTTGGCAAGATCTGTTTTGGCCTTCTCTTTCACTTCATCGCTAACAGAACCACCGAAAAACGCCTCTGCAAAACAAGTCCTTGCAGGCAATTCCAGATACAACTCAATTTCCTTCATCAATTCGCGCACTTTCGCCCGTTCAAATGCATCTTCTGGCATGAATGACGGGCCGGCGCATGTCTCTTCGAGATACTCCAGAATGACATTTGTTTCGCTTAAGAAGCCATGATCTGTTTCAAGACAAGGTACTTTACCCATGGGGCTTTTTTCAAGGTAGTCATAACCCTGATTCGGCATGGCTTCGACAATTTCAAAATCGACACCTTTTTCAATAAGCGCCATCTTGACCATGTTGAAATAGTTGCTAATAGCAAATCCGTGGAGTTTTAACATCGAGTGAATCCTGTTTTTTTGTGAGTTGGTTGATTGTAATAATTGTTCAACGCCATCATATACCCACGGGGAGGAATAAATATCATTCTGACTGCAACAATACAATGACGCCCGCAACAATTAGTAGCATACCCAATAGCTCCGACCGGGTTGGCTTCTCTTTAAAATAGAGCACTGCAATAACGAGGGTGACTATAAATTCGATCTGACCCAGTGTCTTCACATAGGCTACTCTTTCCAGCGTAAATGCAGTAAACCATCCTGCCGAACCAATCATGCTGGTGACACCGACAAAAAGACTCGGCCGCCATTGATGAACAATCACCTTCAGTTCGTTCACATCTCTTAAATACACCCAGGCCAGCGTAATAACCGTTTGCAGGCTTATCATAAATGTCAGTGTCATTGCCGCAGATAACATTGCATTGTCAACGCCGATAGACAAACTTGCATATCGGATCAGAAGCGATGTCATCGCAAGCGAGAGACCCGCCCCCAGGCCATAGGCAGCAGACTTGTTCCATATACTGGTCAATTTACCCGAGCCACCCACACTGATGACAATTAAGCCTACGGAGCTAATAGATATCGCTAACCAACCAAGTGGCGGAATAAATTCAGCAAATACTAGCGCACCTATCAGCGCTGTAAAGATGATCTCGGCCCGTACATAGTTATTACCAACCGCAAAATTCCGTAGCGAGAAAAGTTTCACCAACAGAACCGTTGCACCAATCTGTAAGCAACCGGCAATGAAGGCAGAGACAGCGAAGGTGAGGTTGATCTCAGGAAGCGGAGCAGCGGTATCTCGTAGCAGAAGACCAAGATAGACAAATGCAAAAGGCAAACCGAAGAGATAGCGAACCAGCGTCGCACCCAGGGCGGAAATATGGTCAGCGAGATATTTCTGCCCAGCCGTGCGGACCGACTGCATGAACGCAGCCAGAATTGACCAGAATATCCAGCTTTCAAGCACTATTTATATGACGATACGAAAAGAAAGAAAGATTCAATCAAGGCATCAGTAGATAACAAAAACGGACACCGATCGAAATCCCTATCCTGCATCAGCTTCGTCAAGCGGCATCCAGTTACCATGGAAGCCAAAGGGGACCCGGTGATCCAGCATTGCCTTAGCAATCGGGCCCGCCGTGACATTTTCAGCATCCAGTATGAGCAAATGACTCTTATCGATTTGGGCATCATAAACATTGGCAACAAGGTAGCCTGCGCCTTCTGCTGCATCATCGGCTCTCGGCACAAACACAGGTTCCGATGTTGCAAACTGCGCACCCATATCGTAGCTGCTCACCTTTCCTGTCTGGTGGTCTATATGGCCAATGGCATTAAAACCGCCACTGGTCGAGTGCAAACCCCCATTACAAGCGAAATAGCCATGACGATAATCGAGACCTGTAAATCGTTCATCGAGCCGCGCGAATTCACAGACCGTATCGTCCAGTTGGTCTACCTGATAGTCGTCCGTGTTAGCCCCTAGATCAAAGGTCCAACGCTTCAGATAGGCATTGCTCTTGTCTGGGTCAGTGGGCGTTCCATCAAGGTGGGGAAACAAAGGCGCTTCCTCATATTCGCAGACATCACAGATGACCTGATCCCCATCACTATAGGCATTCATCGGGTGAAATACATAAGACGGATCACCCCGAAACCACCGGATATCATTGACCGTGCCAGATCGAGGCATAATACCAATATGCACACCTTTTTCGGGCTCCCAGGCGTAAACAGGACCGCCGTTCATCACGCGCTCCATCGATCCTGTTAGTGGCATAATCGGGAAAATGACATGATCCCGGGTGGTAATAAAATCATGCACCATTGAGGCATAAGGTGCTTTGAACCATTCTGACCGGGTAAGATTGCCATCCTTATCGACCACGTGAAATGACATGTCTTCGCTGATCATACCCTTGGCATTATAACCAAAAAACAACATTTCCCCTGTTTCCGGGTCCATCTTGGGGTGCGCCGTCATGGGCCCTTCCAGTTTCCCATCAAAGGTGCAGGGTCCCCTGGATTCCAGCGTGACAGGGTCAAGCTCGAATGGCGCATGCCCTTCTTCGAGCGCCAGAAGCTTACCCGCGTGCCAGACAATGTTGGTATTAGCAACACCATCAGTAACGACACCAGCAACCCGAGGGTCAACATCCATTGGGTTAAAAGGTGAAAACAATGCTTCACCGGCCTCGCGTTCATGTTGCCACTTAACGGTTCTCGGCCAACGATTCTTGTAGGAGACACGCCCATTTTCCACATGGAAAGCGTGAATCATCCCATCACCACCAAACCAGTGATATTCACCTCTGGGCGCGAATTGTGGATTGGGTCCATTGCGGAAAAAAGTACCATTGAGATCGAGAGGTATTTCACCCTCAACCACTAGATTCGCCGCATCACATTCCATTTGAACCGGCGCAAAGCCACCTTGCAGATTTGGATGTATGGGAAATGGTTTTGCCATGATTAGATCCTCACCTTGGGTCTATCGAAAAAGGATCGTGCAGGGAAAGGGGGAGCCTCAGATCGGAAAGCGTCGTGTAGGGAAAGAGTG
>CAZAZB010000477.1:0-3110 GCA_964489485.1 uncultured Pseudomonadales bacterium
TATCTCATTCCAGGCTCTCGTCTCCGTCTTTAGGGTGTCACCAAAGGCGCCGATGGGTAGTTCATTGTTGGGATCAGCGACAGGGTCTGAACCCGGGTTGGCAGCTGGTCGTGGCAATATTTTTGTAAAGATTTCACGACCCGTATCATTTTCAATGGCATCGAGCAGAAAATAAGTTCTAATCCGGCGCCGGATTCCCTCAAAAAACCCAAAATCCTCAATCTCTGCCGTTTCGTTATGGACAGCGCGGATAACACCCATCAGTTCTGCATGATCCGAGACAACAAGAAAATCCAGCGGTGTCTCAATCTGCACCCTGGTGCGGTTGTAGGGATGAATAACAGGCAACCCCTTCGCCCATCGATAAGCGGTATCAGGATCGGCAGATTGATTCAGGTTTAAAAATGCGTCAAACGAATAAGAAGTGTGTAGATGGGTGTCTCCCCATAGCAGTTTGGTTGGGTTCTCTGCCTCTGCGCCAGAGGCCAGGACACCGAAGGCTATTGAAATGGCTATCGCTTTCTTGAAGGTAGAATTCATCACTGTGAGCCTGTTAACTGGATTAGTCTTTCAGCTGATAATAGCAAAATAGACAAGCGCTGTTACGCTACAAGTTCTACGGACAATTGATTACACTTGAATTGCATCCCTACGCATTGATGGAATTACCCTACCGGTGCACAGCAGAAGGAGTTTTGAATGGAATACGTCACTATTGTTGCCATGTTGTCTTTGGTCGAATTCATGGCATTCGGAGGAGCCGTCGGCAAGTCGCGGGTCAAATCCGGTATCTCGGCACCTGCTGTCACTGGAGATGAATCTTTTGAACGCTATTATCGCGTACACCAGAATACGCTTGAACAACTCATCGTCTTTATTCCTGCCCTTTTTGCATTCGGCTACTATGTGAACGAACTGGCGGCTGTCGCCATTGGTGCTGTTTTTTTAGTGGGTCGAGCAGTCTATTTCCGAGCCTACACGGCAAAACCGGATAGTCGTGGTCTAGGATTTATGCTCTCTTTCGTTCCGAATCTCGTTCTGACCTTTGGCGGGATTATCGGGGCCCTGATTCATGCCTTTGGATAAGTTACAAGGATCCTGCCTTTGCCAAAAGGTATGTTACGAGATCAATGGACCAATCATTGCACTGAACCTCTGCCACTGCACCATGTGTCAGAAGAGTCACGGTTCTGCTTTTGGCCCCTACCTCAGAGTTAAGAAAAGTGATTTTAATTTTTCAGCTGGTATTGAAAACGTGAAACACTATTCAAATAGCTCCGGTATCAGGCGAACATTCTGTAGTGAATGCGGAAGTTCACTACAGTGGATCAGGGAATCGAGTGTTGCACTCGGCGTTGCCGCTGGAACCCTGGATACCGACATAGACATGGAACCAACAGCACAATACTGGTGCGAAGATTCCAAAGGTTGGCATCAACTGCGGGATGATGTGCCGCGGTTTAATCAAGAAAACTGATCGTAAGTCTGCCGACTGCATTTGCCATCTCCGCTTCACACATCGTGGAACCCCTTTGGCATGTAACCCGATTCTTATTTTTCGTTGGAGTAAATGACAATGGCAATAATACTGGCCTATCTCGCAAATATCGCTGAAATCATCGCAGGAATCGCCATTGTATTTTCCATCGTAAAGGTCTGGCCGGTATTCAACAACCTGGACCAACTGGTGAAAGGAGGGGCAGTTGACTGGTCTCCACAACTGACTCTCTTGAAGTCTGATCTATCCAAATTTGGTGAACAGGATTGCCCGGACTTGCCAGACACCAAGAGTGCGGTTAGCCAAATTATTCTATCTGCTATTACATCCGGCAGTTCGGATATTCACATAGAAATAAAAGAGTTAGACAATATCATTCAGGGATGCATCCGGTACCGAAAGGACGGCACTCTCCAGGAAGTTGCTCGTTACGATGCCAGATTTCATCTGCCTATTTTGTCTGCGGTAAAAGAACTGGCCAACATTTCTAATGACCAGGTCGCAATACCACACAGAGGTCGAATTCGCTTCGATGTACCAGACGGAATCAGCCTTGATATGAGATTACAAGTGACACCCTCCTCGCAGAGTGAAGCTATCGTACTTCGCATACTTGATCCGGCTTCGGCAAAAATGCCATTCAGCAAATTGGGATACACCAGTAGAGACCTCACACTTCTGGAGAAGGCATTAGATTCGTCCGAAGGCTTGATGATCTGCGGCGGACCAACGGGTAGTGGTAAGACAGTGACATGTTACACATCGGTCAATAGTCTGGACGATCAATTATTGAAGATCGTTTCAGTCGAAGACCCAATAGAGATTGACCTGCCGAGAATTACCCAGCATTCCGTGCAGGATCTTCCTGGTAATCGATTTACTGAACTATTCAATGCGGCAATCGGATCCGACCCGGACGTGTTACTTATCGGTGAGTTGAGAGACGAGGAAACAGCAAACTGTGCCATCGCTGCTGCAAGTAGCGGCCATCTGGTGCTGACGACCATGCACAGCCATAGCGTGATCCATTCACTTCAATCACTGAATCGCTATACTGAAGAACTAGTCCTTCCTGAAATCCTGATCGTTAATCAACGCCTGGTCAGACGCCTTTGCCAAATTTGCAGCAAACCATACGGTCCGCCGTCGAGCGACATAGAACTGATGAATTCAATTCTTGAGTTCAACAATAAACATCGCAATGACCTTGGGAATGACTTTAAAACGCCAGTTGGATGTGAGCACTGCAACGATGGTTATAAGGGGCGGGTTGGCGGCTATGAAGTACTGCGCGTCACTCAGCAACTGGTTGATTTGGCCGATCAGTCAGCATTGTCGTCTACGCTGTGGAAAACTGCCGTCGAAAATGGACTGACTACAATCGGTTTTGACCTACTGGATAAAACCTCACAGGGTGAGACCAGCTTCGCTGAAATCAGAAGGGTTACGGGCTTTGGCACTGATACAGACATCAAACCAACCTTGTATAATGATAGCGTTCTTCTGAAAAACAGCAAACCATGACCCTCACCCAACCATGAATACCCTCTCCCAACACAAGCTCCCTCGTCTCTCTATATTGATCATCGCCCTCTCTCAGGGGTTTGTTCTT
>CAZAZB010000478.1:0-3108 GCA_964489485.1 uncultured Pseudomonadales bacterium
ATCAACATAGAGTCGTTCCTTGGCAATGTTGTGATTGCTGATGACCTGGATTCTGCATTATTAACGCGCAAGTCGTTGGCGAGTGGGCAGTCTGTGGTCACGCCAGATGGAATATGGATAGGCTCGAACTGGCTGCGTATCAGTAAGGACCATGATGCGACTGCCGGGGTCATCAAGCGACAATCAGAAATTGAAAAACTGACGGTCCAAATTACAACGCTTGCAACAGCTGTCTCCGAGCTTAATGAATCATTGGATTCAGGCATGGCGGCGTTGACGGTAGCTGAGGCTGAGAAAGGCACGCAACAAACACGCCTTGCCGAACAGCAACGGGCTTTCGGTGAAACCAGAGCGCAGTTGGGCGCCAAGAAACTACAGGCAGAACAGGTCAAGGTCGATCTGGGGAGGGCAAATAGTGAAATCGCATCCAGCAATGAACAATTGGCCGAGGACGAACAGAACCTGGGTATTGCTCGAAATGAACTGCAGCTGGCGATGGATAGAATGGAAAACGACACACTTAACCGGGAGAATCTTACACACCGTCGAGACCAGATTCAGCAGGGATTAGAGGAGCTTCGTTTCAAGGCGAAGAGTGATCGGGATGCAGCACACCAGCTTGCGCTTAATATTCAATCGCTGCATTCGAAAATTGCCTCCACAGAATCTGCCATGTCCCGGTTGAAGGAACAACAGCAGACACTGGGAGAACGGAAAACCTCTCTGGAGAATGCTATTCGTGAAAGTGAAGGTCCTCAAGGCCAACTCAAGGCGGACCTTGAAGTTCAGCTGGCAAAGCGGCTTGAAGTGGAAACTGAATTGATACAGGTTCGACAAAAATCCGAGGCAATAGAGCATAAAATCAGACAGTTAGAGCAGGATAGGTCTGGATTCGAGGAGCAAGTCGAACAGGTTCGCACCAGTCTGGAGAAATTGCGAATTGATTTTCAAGGGCTTGAAGTTCGTCGGGCAACGATTAAAGAGCAGATGTTGGAAGACGAAGCAGATTTGGAACAGGTATTAAGAGACCTGCCAGATGAAGCGAATGAAGAAGAATGGGAAGATAAACTACGCCGGGTTGGAAACAGGATTCAACGCCTGGGCGCTATCAATCTAGCTGCCATTGATGAATTCAAAGTGCAGTCAGAACGAAAGAACTACCTGGATGCGCAGAATGAAGATCTTGAAAGTGCGCTACAAACACTCGAGAACGCCATCCGTAAAATTGATGTTGAAACCAGAACACGATTTAAGGAAACCTTTGATAAGGTGAACAGTAAGTTGCAACAGTTGTTTCCAAAATTGTTCGGTGGTGGCCATGCTTACCTCGAGATGACAGGTGAAGATCTGCTTGATACTGGCGTCGGATTGATGGCCCGTCCACCAGGTAAGAAAAATTCCAGCATTCACCTGCTCTCCGGAGGAGAAAAAGCATTAACTGCGATTGCCCTGGTATTTTCAATTTTCAGTTTGAATCCGGCACCTTTTTGTCTGTTGGATGAGGTTGATGCGCCACTCGATGATGCGAACGTGCAACGGTATTCAGACCTGGTGAAAGAAATGTCCAGAACGGTTCAGTTTATTTATATCACGCATAACAAGATTGCGATGGAAATGGGCGAACAGCTCATGGGTGTGACAATGCATGAACCGGGGGTATCGCGTCTGGTTTCTGTAGATGTTGATGAAGCAGTAGCAATGGTAGCGGTATAGTTCGTGTCTAGTTCCTGTCTAAATTAAAATGGCGAGGTCACTGTGGATTTTGATTTAAGAGATTGGTTGCTGATGTTAGGTCCGGTATTCGTTATCGGCGTGTTGATCCATGGGTATTGGAGAATGAGGCGCGGACGTGGGGATTTAAAAATGGCGCTCGACAAGTCTTTCATTAACTCAGCGGGTGAAGATGATGTTCCCGGCGATTTGACCTACCTTAAAGCGGAATTGCCAAATGGTGGTGCCCGGGTAACGAGCGATGCGCTACAGACTTTTCAGGATCTTGATTCTCTCCAACTGGATGAAAAAGTTCCTGTGTTGATGGAGTCGGTCGATCTTGGTGTGCTCGAGTCGGAGGTTTCCGCGTCTGTTGTCATTGCTGAAGAACAGGACAATTTTCAGGATGATGTAGGTGAGACCAGGGTCATCGGCATGAACGTTACAGGAGGGTCATCCGTCAGCGATTCGAAAGTAGAGGGTTCTGAGCGGCTTGTTGGAACAACCGTGGAGAAAGCACCACCAGCCGTTCGAACATCATCACCAGGAACGTCATCACCAGGAGCGTCATCATCCGGGCATGCGGAGAAATTTGTTGTTGTTCATGTTGCATCGGAGGCGATTATAGAGGGTCAGGCCTTGCTGGAAACAATTTTGTCAGTGGGGATGACCTATGGTGAAATGGATATTTTCCACATGGAAGATGACACGGGGCATCAACTGTTTAGTCTTGCTAATTCGGTCGAACCCGGGACTTTTCTTCCCGCTGAAATGGATCAACTCACGACTCCCGGTGTTGTGATGTTTATGCGGGTACATGAGGTTCTTGAACCAGTTCGTGTCTACGATCAAATGATAGATGCGGCGATGAAACTGTGTGCAGACCTCGGCGCAGAGCTGCAGGATGAGTCACGCAGTGTGATGACCTCGCAAACCATCGAACATTGTCGTCAAGGTATTATGGACTTTGAATATAAGCACTCTGCTTGACGGTTTCGCCACTAGTCCAACGTTGGTGTTGACTTCAAGTGAGGCGTTGATCCGATACTCCACGGCTACTACTGTATAGAAGACAGAATCTTTGCCCAAGGGTATTGTAATGATACAAATCCCTGCTAAATAAATACTGACGGAACATTTTCTTTACGGATTAATATAGTGGCATCAACAAAAAGTATTCCGAAGAAAATATTGGACGAAGTAAAAAGGCTCCGTATAGAAATCCATCATCACAACTCTCTTTATCATACTCACGACAGCCCTGACATTACTGATGGGGAATTTGATAGGTTGTTCCGTGACCTGAAGAAGATTGAGGCGGATTACCCGGATCTGGTGATTGATGACTCGCCTACCCAACGTGTTGGTGCCACCCCTATTGCGTCGTTCGATCAGATT
>CAZAZB010000479.1:0-3107 GCA_964489485.1 uncultured Pseudomonadales bacterium
ATGCAGCCTTATATTCTACGCGACCTTGAGAAAACCATCAAACAGCACCTCTCAACCTTTCCAGTGGTGGCAATTCTTGGGGCGCGGCAGGTCGGAAAATCCACTCTCGCCAAAAAGATTATCTCTGAGACAAAAGACACTATTTATCTTGATCTGGAAAACCCAAGGGACATTGCCAGGCTGCAAGATCCACTTTCATTTTTGGAGGCTAACAGCGATTCATTGATCTGCATTGATGAAGTGCAGAGAAAGCCGGAAATATTTCAATCATTCAGATCCTACGTTGATTTCAGCAACCGAACAGGTCAGCTGCTCCTTCTGGGTTCAGCTTCACGCGATTTAATCAGGCAATCATCAGAGACACTCGCAGGTCGAATATCGTACATCGAACTGGGGCCATTTAATGCAAGAGAAGTCAAAGATCATCAAAAACTCTGGTTACAGGGGGGATATCCGCAAAGTTACCAATTGGATGAATCGCTCAGTTTCGACTGGCGGCTGAACTACATCAGAACCTGCCTGGAGCGGGATATTCCACAGCTGGGATTCAACATTCCATCGGAAGTCCTAAGGAGACTCTGGACAATGGTCGCTCATCTGAACGGCTCCGTCCTTAACATGTCTTCACTCGCAAAATCGATGGGCGTCAGTATCCCAACGATCAAAAGTTACCTGGATATTCTCGAAGGTACATTCCTCCTCAGACGGTTGCCTGCTTTTCACACAAACACCAGAAAACGGCTGGTGAAATCGCCGAAAATCTATATTAGAGATTCGGGATTAATACATTGTCTGTTGGGGATCGAATCTTATAACAACCTCCTGGGGCATCCCGCGCTCGGTGCGAGTTACGAAATTTTTGTCATCGAAAGTATTCTGCAAAAATTTCCCAGGTACTCGGCGAGCTTTTTCCGATCTTCTGGTGGCTCGGAAATGGATCTGGTGTTAGAGAAAGGAACTGACAAAATCGCAATTGAAATTAAATCTTCCACTGCACCATCACTCACCAAAGGGTTTTACGAAGCCCTTAAAGTCATCAAACCCTCTCGTTCATTCGTCATCGCTCAGGTCGATTCATCCTTCCCATTGGAGAAGGAAATCTGGGTTCATAATCTAGAAACAGTCATGGATTTTGATTGGTCATCAGGCGCAAGACCAGTCTCTACCTAAACAAACCAGCCAGACACTCCGCCATCGTGTACCTGGGAGACCAGCCAATGCGCTCTTGTGACAGGCTGATGTCCAGTTCAAGGTCGCCAAATAATTTGGATGCCTTGTCACTGCCTAACGATAAGTTGACAAGCCCGACGACGACAAATTTCGGCAACCAGAACACGCGCGAACGGCGACTGGAAGCAAAGTAGAGCGCGCGCAACAATCCAGGAAGGGATACAGATCGACCATCGGTACAGTGCAAGACCTGCGGCCACGTTGTTTTTTGCTCGCACAACACCTTCAGGAAATCACAGAGGTTCTTAACAGAGACGTAACTACGCCGGTTGTCTATCGCCAGAAATGGCAATGGTATGCCTGTGCCAATCAGTCGTACCAGCGTTTCGAAGTTTCCTTTTACACCTTTCCCATAAACCAGGGGAATCCGGACTACGCACACGTCGATATCAGATGTTGCTAACAGTAGTTGTTCGGCTGCCAGCTTTGATCTGCCATATTCATCTTCTGGTTCAGGTTTAACATCCGGTTTGAGAGGCTGCACCGAGCGTTCGCCAATCGCCTTCACTGAACTCAGATAGATAATTCGCCGGACCTTCGCCTCCACAGCACAGGCAGCGAGATGACGCGTGCCCTGCACGTTGACACGGTCATATTCTGATTCTTTTGCAGCGGCGTCATGGGCAACGCCCGCTAGATGGATGATCGTATCCACTACCGATAAGTGGCTGGGCTGGAGATCAAGAATATCGGGCAGTAACACGTGACGGGTAGATTCAAGATCAGTCGCATCAGATCGTAGCAGCGCTGTTACATCGTTGCCCGCAGATAACAATTCACGGCAGAGATGCCTGCCAACAAACCCGGTAGCGCCCGTAACAAAAATATTCATCCGATTTGAGTTGGGTTCATGAGGGAGACTCCCTCAGTGGTTAAACATTCAGTTAAGACTTCAGAACCGTTAACACCTCTTCCAACTCAGCAATCATCTGGTGAATCATCTGCCGATACTGGGTGTTGTCTTCTTTCTGGTCTTCGCCCGACAATCGCTGCCGTGCACCGCCAATGGTAAAACCCTGATCGTAGAGCAAGGAGCGGATTTGACGAATCATCAGAACGTCTTGTCTTTGGTAGTAACGGCGATTGCCGCGACGTTTTACCGGCTTGAGCTGCGGGAATTCTTGCTCCCAGTAACGCAGGACATGCGGCTTAACCGCGCACAAGCCGCTGACCTCACCGATGGTGAAATAGCGTTTGCCCGGTATTGCCGGTAACTCGGCGTTATGATCTGGGTCCAGCATATGCCTCTACTCTTGCCTTTAACTTCTGGCCGGGACGAAAGGTAACAACTCGCCGCGCTGTAATGGGAATCTCTTCGCCGGTTTTCGGATTACGACCGGGTCGTTGACTCTTGTCGCGCAAATCAAAGTTGCCGAAACCGGATAATTTAACCTGTTCATTCTCTTCCAATGACGCACGCACTTCTTCGAAAAAAAGTTCGACAACTTCTTTTGCTTCTCGCTTGTTCAAACCCAGCTCTTCAAATAGCTTTTCGGCCATCTCCGCTTTGGTTAACGCGCTCATCTCTTAACCCTTTCAGTTTCAATTCCTTAAACTGGCACCAAACTCCGATTCTAGCGAAGCGACAATCTGATCCATGGAATTGTTTATTTCCTCATCTGTAAGAGTGCGGGAAGGATGCTGGAAGGTCAAGCCTAAAGCGAGACTTTTTCTATTGGTATCAATGCCTTTGCCGTGATATACGTCAAACAACTTTAGGTTCTGGAGATGCTCACCAGCTGTGGATTGGATGCACCCTCTGATATCTGCTGCGCTCACAGACAGTTCGACCAGAATGGCAAGATCTCGCCTGACCTCTGGAAAGCGCGACAAGGGTGTCATACCAGGAACTGTTTTTGTTATAAGTACGTCTAATT
>CAZAZB010000480.1:0-3105 GCA_964489485.1 uncultured Pseudomonadales bacterium
GTAGAACGGCTGGTGCCTTTGAAGTAGTGAAGGATTACAGCCTAGATGAGCGTCTATGCACCAAAATCCGACCTGTTGGTATGACCGCGTTGCCTTTCTCTACGGCTCCTTTCTCTACCACTCCTTTACCATCGGCGTTTATCACCGCGCCTGTAAGGTAACTGCTGAACAGTGACAACTTCTGCCTGGCCGGCGCGTGTTGGATCTGGCCTGCGGGACTGGTGAAAACTTTCGTTACACTCTGCCTGTAATTGGCTCAACGTGTGTCCTCATCACACCGGGGTTGACGGTCATTCCAGATTGGCAAACTGCCTTTGAACGAACGTGGGAGCTACTCCGACCAGATGGACGGTTAACCCTGATGAATTGGCATGTTTCTTAACGCACCTGGTGGACTCCTATCGTAGATGCCCTCTTGGTAATTATTGACTATTGTATCCTGTTCTTTTCGTTGGATTCTCTGGAGACAGACCTCGTTATCCACTTTGAGCCAAGGGAGCCAAACCGCTCAATCAGTTCGACATCAGAGTCGGTAACTCAGTCCGAAGTTGTCGGATTGCCTGGGCATTTCTTGCTTTGTAGTGATCAACCGACTGATGAAACATTGGATTTGAGGCGAGCTCACCGTAGACTCCAAACCGATCCTGGAGCATATCGTATTCCTCCAACTTCCATACTTCATTGAAATCGGAGGAAGAGTTGTCTGCGAAGACTTTAGTGGCGTCCGCTGATCGATTTGAGAGCGCAAGAAAAATCCCTTCATACAACTGGCAATCTGCCATTGGCGCACGACATTGTCCCTGAAACTTGCTAACAAGGTTGAACGACTGCTTATGTTCGCCGAGCCTTTTCAGCACCACCGCCAATCGCGTAATGTCTGGCAACGTATAGGTGATTGTGCCACCAAAGCCGAAATGCTGTAAGTCAATCTCACCAATGTTTGCACCAAGCGTCCCGAGTAGCAGTTGGAGGGCGATCTGATTTTCGCGTCTCGCTTGAACCAAATCCGAGTCCACTACTTCTGCCGCAAGCCTCATATGTAGACGTGCGCCGCTTAGTACAAGAGCTGTACTGTCTGGAATCGCGTCTCGCCAGTGTTCCAAATAGTTTTCAATCATCTGACTTTCCAGGCCGGGAAGTGAAATCATGTAATCGAACCTCGCCTGAAACAGACGATCTGAATTTAAAAATCTAGATTCCGCTTGAACAAGAAAGGAATTCGCGGCGTCAAATGCACCTATTGATACCAGTAGATCGCTGAGCTCGGCGGGCGCAAAATAGGTTTCTGAATCAAACTCAGTCAACCAATAGAGAGTCTTCACAGCCTCAACATAATTTCCAAGAAATGTGTAGGCAAAAGCAGCGGTAACATACGCCTGGCGCATCTGATTATCGAGCTCTATCGCACGAATCGCATGAACCACTGCAGCTTCAGGTAAGTCGCGCAGCATGAGGATCACGGCGTAATCGATATGCAACATCGCTGACAGGTCGTTTATCTCAAGTTCCCGTTCTAATAAAGCCATTCCTTCATCGAGCCTGCCCGTTTCTACCAGAGTAACTGCCAACATGGTAACTGCCTCCTCATTGGTTGTGTCAAGATCGTGGGCACGGAATAACAATTCTAAAACCTCGGAAGTAGCATTTTGTTGACGAAACAAAACCTGCGCCCGTACCATATTGGTGAAGGAGGCATCTGGTGCCAATTGTAGACCTCGAAGACTCAGTACCTCTACTTCCGAACGAACTTCTTCCCAATTGTCCGCCCCACCAAGCGCTGATTGGTCCATCAGCGATTTAGCGACACCGGATATTGCAAGCCCGAATTCAGGGTCTATCTCAACAGCTCTCTTAAACTGCATTAGAGCAATCTCGTTCCCTTCGACATCATAGGCATTTTTCGATTCGACACCCCGCAGGAAGTAATCATAGGCCGTGGGTCGCAAGGTCGGTGGCATGCCAATCCTAACCTGTGCTTCTGGCTCTAGTACTAGTTGCAACTCGTTAGCAACGTTCTCCGCGATTTCACTTTGCAGCTTAAAGATTTCCTTCAATTCGCGATCATACGTACGCGTCCATAGATGTTGGTCCGAAGTCGCATCAATAAGTTGAATTACAATGCGAACTGTATTGCCTTCACGCCGAACACTACCTTCCAGGATGAGATTGACATCCAGCCTTTCGGCAATTTCAGGTACGGTCATTAAGGATTTACCCAATGCGAGTACACTAGTTTTTGAAGTCACTCGCAATCCACTAATCTGTGCCATGCTAGAGATGAGATCTTCATGAACGCCTGCGGTAAAGAATCCTTCACCCTCAGTGTTGCTCATATTGGTGAGTGGCAGAACGGCTAATCTTTTTTCAATACTACTTTTTTCAATACTAAGGGGGCCTTTCTCTATTTCACCACCATTGAACGCGATGAAAGCAAGAAAGCTGGTAAGCAGTGAAAACACCAGAGCCAAAGCATATAAGTTCTTGGTTCGAGCAAAGTGTCCTGTACTCTCATCTGAATGTCTCTTCTGAGTGCCTGTTTGCCCTGGCGTCTTGGTCCGTGCCTGGTTGTTTTGAGGGACCTCCAGCATATAGCCGCGTTTGGGAATGGTCTTAATGAATTCCTTCGAAGGACTCCCTAACGCTTTTCTTATCTCTGCAATCGCTTTTGCAACCGCATTATCGGATGAAAAAGAACCCTGCCAGAACTCATCCAGAAGTTCGGATTGCGGAACAACCTTGCCAGGCTGAACCAACAAGTAATGCAGCACAGATGCACTTCGAGGTGTGAGATGAACCTCCTTGTTTTCGGCCTTCAGAACGCCTTGATCGGGATCGAATTGCCACTCACCAATTGATAGCACAGGGAACTAATCCAATGGAGATGGATAAAACAGTGTACTACCTTGATGTAGATCGTGATAGCTGCGCCTGTTTGGGCGCATGAGAGTCACAGACGGCAGCGAAGTCAACCTCGGTTATCGGATTCTGCCTATGACCATTCGAGAATCAAACTAGTAAGAAAATGGAATGACTTTGGAACCTTATTTCGTTTGGTATTTGTCAAGATTCGATTCTAACTAACACTGGAGACATTGAAGATGACCC
>CAZAZB010000481.1:0-3083 GCA_964489485.1 uncultured Pseudomonadales bacterium
GCCATATACACCATGCCAAAAGCAAAACCGCCCAGGGTAAAATGCCAGTACCAGGTATTCTTCCCATCAAAATCTATAAGGCGGGACAAATCATATAGATTCGGATCACCATAGGGCGCCATCCCCATTACCTTGTATTCACCGTCCAGCATTTCGAAACCAAGATATTCAGTGACGGAGGCATATAACTGCCCAAGAGAATCAGGGTCATAAAACTCCTTTATCTTGTGTATTTTGCCATTCTCACCATAGCCAAAAAATGTCGTTGCATATTCGCCCTTGCCATCAATTCCTAGAATTGCTGTCTTTTCCTCGAAACCACTCAAATGATAGGCACTGCTGGCATGTGCAATATGATGTTCTACCGCATCGAATTCAATCTTGTCCCAATCTATACCGAGCCGTGCCACCAGCTCCTGGACCTTTTTTACGTTTCGCCGATAGTGCCGATTGCCATTAAACAATGCATCAAGTGCTCTGTCTGGCGCATACCAATAGCGCCGGGCAAAGTGCCAGCGAGCACCGGATAGCAGACTGATTTTTGCAAAAGGAAAGGCAACAACATCGATATCGCTGGGTTTGAGCCCGGCATATTGCAGACAAAATTTTGCCGCCTCAAACGGCATTTTGTTTTTCGCATGCTTGTCGCGGATAAAACGTTCTTCTTCTGCCGCGGCAATCAACTTTCCGCCGACATAGATTGCAGCAGAAGGATCATGGGTCAGTGCGCCAGACAGGCCTAAAACTTTAAGAGACAAATGACAGCTCGTTGATATCGCGGAAGGCGCTATTCTAACGCAACAGGGACAAAAATAATTCGTGTTTGTTCCAGGGACCCGCACCAAAACAACACGTATAACTATTCTGCTCAGAGATTCCACTGCCCCAGCTTCGAGGGCTCTCTCAAGATGCTCGTGATCCGTAAATCCACGCTTGGTCTGGATATCGTAGCCGAAGGTCTCACTGATGCTGCCCTGGGAGCGGCGATATGGCTGACCGTTAGAGCACCAAATGGAGTTCAGGTTCATCAAGCCAGGTTGTGTGATACCGGTGACTAGATCAGAGTTTAAGTCATAGCTCGTCGTTTTTGATGTTTGTGCGTTCTTTATAAATTTCGCACTGACCCCAATTGTTAAGCTAACGAAATTGCTGTGGTTCAGTGTGTGTCCCTAGTTCGGGGTCAGAAAGTCTCTAGGATCGTGTGGCGGTTCAACACGTCGAAGTCGACGTCCCTATGAAGTAATGCAATCTGATTTCTGATCGCAATGGCGGCAATCAAGCAATCGATCAATTTTCTCACGGTTTCGCCGTTGGTGCGACATTGACGATATAGAATCGCTGCTTGCTCATAGTCCGTCGGGTCGGCATGAAGCTGGATCCCACGGGCGAGTAATCGTCTAAGTTGGACAAGGTGCTGCTCATTGCGGGCACCTGCAAGCACTTCCATTCGAATTGGGTCTGCGACGGCGATCTCACCTGCAAGTGCATGTTCAACTCGCTCACAAGTCATTGATCCTGTACCTCTTAGGAATTCGACCCAGGCAGACGTATCAATCAAGATCACAAAGATCGAGTTGATCGCAACTCATTGAGATCACCTTCCCAGCCGGAACCTCGCATATTCATGGCCTCTTCGAGGTTGAGAGGTTCTGCGGCCAGAACTTTCAAAGCGAAGTTGACTGCTTCTTTCTTGGTAGCAAATCGATATCGTCGCATCACTTCGGTGCAGGCTTGCTCATCGATGTCTATATTAGTGCGGGACATACACCTACCATACACCTTGATGATACAGCTATCAAGACTTCACAGGAACCAAGCAGGACCTCGCTCCAAAACAAATAATTGGGGTCAGTGAAATAATTGGGGTCAGTGTAAAATTTACAAATCAACAACGATCAGATACTTTCGTTGCAGGATCGATTTTGAATCAGTAGTTGTAGCACCTCCCTATGTGTACGGCGAACAAAACCTGCATCTATTCGTTGAATTCAATACTTTATAACCATCCATGCCAGCGGACTCGTTGCGACACCAATGCAAATATTTGTATGTTCTTTGTAAATTTCGCACTGACCCCAATTGTTCTGGACCCCAATTGTTCTGACCCCAATTGTTCACTGATGTCTGCACTCCAGTTCGCCATACGTCTGCTGCCGAAGGGATCAAAACCCAGGCTGTCGAGGACGCCGCCGCTGCTGTTCAATATGGTGTCTATTGATCCCAGATGGTCACGCCGGAAGTAGAGATATTCTTCGGTGTTATTAGGCTTTTTGATGTGCTGTACGGCATCGGTGACCTGGGTTTTACGGTAACCAGTAGCAGAGGAACCAATACGGGTTTCCTGGTACACACCACCGTAGAGATAGAAGGTATGTTTGTTGTCGCAGGTTTGTAGGAAATCAGCCAGAAAGTTTGTCAGTCAGGACGACTTGTTGGGTGTCCAGAATTATCCTTGCTTCATCGTAATTCGTGCGATCCATACGATTGAAGCAGCTAACGTCCATGTCGCTATAAAGACAGTTGCGACGATGACTATGTAGTACCATAACTCGAAGACCTCAATTGCTCTCGCTCTCTCAAGACCCAAGTTGTCGATCATCGCCCGCAACGGCTCCCCGATCAACTGGCCTATCGGCGAGTGAAACACCAACCACGACTGCTCAAAGAGTGAAGGCTCGGTCATGCCGGATGGGTACAGAACGTAGAGAGCTGTAAGGATCATATCTAGGAGCGCCAACAAACTAGCTGTCAACAACC
The DNA here is from genome assembly GCA_964489485.1 of uncultured Pseudomonadales bacterium. GTDB lineage: Bacteria > Pseudomonadota > Gammaproteobacteria > Pseudomonadales > Azotimanducaceae. Next base: position 2,758 of record CAZAZB010000481.1, read on the forward strand.
CAGCGCGCATTGGACGAACGAACACTAGCCAAGCCATCTTCAGTGCCCCTCACTAGCGTGCCGAACGTTCGCATTTGTGTTCAACTGGGTCGATATCGCATTCTCGATCGGTATTGCCAAATGACGTCGCAATCCAAAGCCGTGAGGTCCGAAGATCGTGAAAATGTATGCGTGACCCAGCTCATGTGACAAAACGCGTGTTAGATCGACCTTGAAGGGTTGTCCGGCGGTATCAATAAAATACGGATCAACTTGCATGTTGATGTGGATGGAAACGTAAATCTTCCCGCTTTGAGACTGGGTAGAATCTGTGAGTCCAAGATCGG
>CAZAZB010000482.1:0-3082 GCA_964489485.1 uncultured Pseudomonadales bacterium
CTTCTGGTTCTACGGTTCTGCTTCGCTTGCCTATGGAATCAAGAACAACGCGTTTAGTTATCTGTTACTTATTTATGCAAATCAGGTACTAGGTCTACCTGGTTATCTAGCGTCTTTGGCAATGGCCATCGCCATGTTGTGGGATGCGGTATCTGACCTGTTGCTGGGGCACTGGTCCGATAAGACCAGTTCTCGGTATGGACGACGGCATCCATTCATGTATGCCGCATTTCTGGTGCTGCCGATCAGTTTCTATGCCCTGTTCAACCCCGTCATCGAATTAAACGAAGACAACACCTTTATGTATATCCTGGTTATTGCCATATTAATCCGCACGGGGACAACGCTTTTTGAAGTGCCGTCAACCGCGTTACTTCCTGATCTTGAAACGGATTATGACCGCCGTAATAAGTGGCTGGCTCTCAGGTATGCCTTTGGCTGGTATGGTGGTAATGGCATTCATACCGTTAACTTCATGTTCTGGGTTGGTGCCTACGGCGTTGCAGTGAGTACGGGTTATGCAATTTATGGTGTGGTTGGTGCGATAGCCATTGCTATTGCGATCGTTGTCTCGTCGCTGGGAACACAAAAGATTGCTGCGCAACTGCCTAAACCAGATGAAACCTTTAAGTTCGGTGAGATCACACGGGAAATTGGACAGATCTTTCAATCGGTTAAGAATCGTAATTTTGCAGCCTTGTTTTTTTATGGTTTGTTAGTGGGTATGGCGGGTGGTCTTGGCACAGCGCTTTACCTGTACAACACAACCTATTTCTTTGGATTTACGGGATCACAGATTGCATTCACAGGCCTTGGCGTGATGTTGTCTCCTGCTGTCGCTTATTGGGCGGCACCTTTCTTTGGGAAAAAGTATGGTAAGAAGAAGGCGGCTGTATTAGCAATCCTCGTGAACATTTCACTTTATCCGATTCCCTACATCATGCTCTTGTCTGGCTACTGGCCGGAATTTGGGAGTTGGAATGCCTTGTATATCTATACTTGTTTTGTCGTGGCAGAAGTTATCTGTGGCATCATTGGCGGTGTGCTACTCGATTCCATGATGGCGGATGTGGTGGAGGACAGCGAGGTCATCACTTCTCGTCGTTCAGAAGGATTGTTCTATGCTGCACGTGGTTTTGCCGCAAAGGCAATATCAGCGGGTGGCATTATAGGAGCGGGGACCATCGTTTCACTGGTTGGTCTGGATGGAATCTCCGGTCTGGAAGATGTGACTTATGAAATCAGATATGACCTGGCGACTTTCTTTTTGCCGCTATATTGCACGCTGTATCTGATCGGGCTCTGGGTTGTGAGTCTCTATAAAATTGACCGGACAACTCATAGCAAGAATCTAGAAAAATTGAAAAAGGGCACACTTGAAACTGCCAACAATACTATTCAGGACACCTAGTTTTACCCTGGAACAATGGCAAGAATTATCCTGGTTTTATAGATGGTTAGTGATGGTTCGAGCTGTCGTGCTGGTGATGACATTCAGCGCAACAGTGATAGGAATACTCGCGGCATTTATTCTGGAACCTCCGACAGGGCGGATGGAAATAGTTCCTATTGATCGCCTGCTCTGCCTTATCGTCGGATTGGTTTTTGCTCATGCCACCAACAATCTTTTAAACGATTGGACAGACCATCGCAGGGGTATCGATAAGGAAAATTATTTTCGGCGCCGGTATGGAGTTCACGTTCTGGAAGATCAGCTTGTCAGCAAGACGGCGTTTCTCTGGGTCATTTTGCTTACTGGCTCAGTAGCGATTGTCTGTGGTCTATATCTGGCGTTTCAAATTAGCACTGACATTTTGTACTTGATGGCCATCGGGTCTTTTTTTGTTTTTTTCTACACCTGGCCGCTCAAGCACTTGGCACTGGGTGAATTGTCCGTGCTTCTTGTGTGGGGTCCGCTGCTCGTTGGTGGGAGTTATTTTGTGATGACGGGCAGTCTCTCGTTCGATGTCATCGTTTTATCTCTGGTCTACGGTATCGGTCCAACGCTTGTCATCATTGGAAAACATCTGGACAAACATGATGATGATAAGCAACAAGGCATTTCCTCTTTGCCTGTCGCTTTAGGTCAACTGCGGGCAAGGCATCTTGGTATCGCTCTGGCTTTTATGCAGTGGCTGTTACTACTACTCTTATTACTGAGGCAACAGTTTTTGTGGCTTCTTATCTGTGTGTTGAGTGTTTCGACTCTTATAAGACTCGTGCGCTGCTTTAGTCGTGCGATTCCTGCGGTTAAGCCTGAAAGTTATCCCTCCGATGTTTGGCCCTTGTGGTATTCCGCCGTGGCATTTCGCTACACGCAGGTTTTCGGCAGTTTATTGCTTCTGGCATTGATCCTGCAAATTTTGCAACACTAGCCTCCTGCACCTTAGTCCGCTGATTGTTCCACGCCGTTAGCGAAAATCTCTCGACTTGAGTGCAAAGTGTTCCAGATATTGACTCAGGTCTTCCACATGGCCTGCTATCACGTGAATAACAGAATCTTTTCTTTCCATAACCCCCTTTATTTTTAACAGCCTTCCCTGAACAACAGCTGCGCGATATCTTTCCATGATTCGTGTCCAGATCACCACGTTGACATTGTTGGTTTCATCTTCCAGTGTTAAAAACAGAACGCCGGAAGCGGAGGAGGGGCGCTGCCTGCCTGTCACGATGCCCGACACCTGAACAAATCGGCCGTGGGGAAGTGCTTCCAGGTCTTTACCGGTTTTACATTGCAGGAAGGGTTCCCCCATTTCTCTTAGCATTGCCATAGGGTGTCTGCCAAGGGTTAAGCCCAGGCTTGTGTAATCTGCCCGTAAGTCGTCTGTTTCTAATGGCGCAGGCATGTTGACGCTGCCGTATTTGTTCGTCTCTTCTGCGACTTTGCTCAGTAATGGCGTGTCCGGGAGTATTCCTTTTACATCCCAGTGTGTTTGATAACGGTGACCAGACAGTTCCTTAAAGGCGCCGCCTTCTGTTAGCCGCGAAAGGTCACCGCGATCCAACCTTGCGCGCCTTGCAATATCATTAATGTTCGTTATTGGCGATTGGTTTCGCGCCCCTATTATACGATTGGCAGTGT
>CAZAZB010000483.1:0-3074 GCA_964489485.1 uncultured Pseudomonadales bacterium
GGGAAGTTGCCTTATGATCAGGGTCGAGTGAACGCTGATTCTCGTTTGACAAACAGCAAGGAACAATAAAAAAATGACGATACAAACCGTTATCCGAATGGGTCACCCGACCTTGCGTCAGGTTGCACAGCGCTATCCAATAGACCAAATAGGTTCCGAGCCTTTCAAAATGCTTATTCAGGATATGCGAGAAACCTTACACGATACTGGCGGTATCGGTCTTGCTGCCCCTCAAATCGACGTCTCCTATCAGGTTGTCGTCGTCGAAATAGAAGATCCCAACACACGCTATGGTGAGGTAGAACAAATCCCATTTTCTGTATTCGTCAACCCGGTGATTACTATCGTGAAGGAAGATGTTGCTGGATACTGGGAAGGCTGCCTGTCGATTCCCGGCATGATGGGATATGTGGAAAGACCCCAACATATCCATATTGACTACCTTGATGAGAATGGACAAGCAGCCACTATCGAACCCACCGGTTTTCTTGCCACAGTCTTCCAGCATGAGCTCGATCATTTGCTCGGAAAGCTATACGTTGACCGAATGAAGGATCCAACTCGATTCGCCTTTGAGGAGGAGTATCACACATTTCGCCTCGATACAGATGCTTAATCCAGGCGCCGCGAGCATTCTGTTGTCATCGTTAAGCCTGGATCATCTTCAGGTATTTCCCTGGCCGACTGCACAGGATTCATCCGTCAGCGAGGAACTGCAAATAGGCATCATTGTTTGATTCATCCCAATATCGATAGCCAATTTTTGCCAGTCGCTTGCGGAAGCCAGGCATTTCAGCCTCTTTAATCTGTATAGCCACCAGCACACGCCCATATGCAGCACCATGATTCCGATAATGGAACATCGAAATATTGTGGTGACTGCCGAGACCATCCAGAAAGGCAAGCAGAGCGCCGGGCTTTTCCGGAAACTCAAAACGGAATAGTTTTTCATCCGAGACACCCGCTACTCGACCACCCACCATGTGCCGGATATGCAGCACCGCTACCTCGTTGGTGGACAGATCCGTCACCTCATACTGGCGAGACAAGCGTTTTATAAATTTGTCCCTTCCCAGCGCACCATCTGCAATCTGTACCCCGACAAGAACTCTAGCCTGTTTATCACCGGCATATCGATAGTTAAATTCTGTGATGCTGCGCTTGCCAATCCGCTGACAAAACTGCTGGAAGCTACCGGGGTCTTCAGGGATGGCAACGCTAAGCAGCATCTCACGCTTCTCGCCAATTTCTGTTCTCTCGGATATGTGCCGCAAGCGATCGAAGTTAACATTTGCACCACTAACAACAGCAAAGAGGGTTTGATCCCGGGCGCCACGTTCAACATATTTTTTCATTCCAGCGAGCGCAAGCGCCCCGGAAGGTTCCGCTATCACGCGGTTTTCCTCGAAGATATCCTTGATCGCTGCACAGATCTCATCCACAGACACCCTGATCACTTCATCAACATACTTTTTCGCCAGGCTGAATGTCTTCTTGCCAACCTGCCGTACGGCTGTCCCGTCGGCGAACTGATCCAGATCTGCACTATTCAATATGACCCGGCGACCTTTCTGCAGGGCTGCCCAGAGGCAGGCAGATCCATCTGATTCAACGCCAATCACCTTGACCTCTGGTCTGAGATATTTGACATAGACGGCAATCCCGCTGATCAATCCAGCACCACCGACAGGGACAAAAATGGCATCCATTGGGCCTGTATGCTGACGCAGCATTTCCATACCAACGGTTCCCTGCCCGGCAATCACATCTTCATCATCGAAAGGATGAATGTAGGTCAACCCCTTTTTTTCACCGAGGGTCTTTGCGAACTGTGATGCCTCGTCATAAGAATCACCTGCAAGGATAACTTTCGCTCCAAGCGATGAGACCGCATCGACCTTAATCGCCGGTGTATTCTCACCCATAACAATGGTTGACCTGATGTTCAATCGGGACGCCGCGAGGGCGACCCCCTGGGCATGGTTTCCGGCTGAAGCCGTAATCACACCTTTGCGTTTTGCGCTATCACTTAACTGGCTGATTTTATTGTAGGCACCGCGCAGCTTAAAACTAAATACTGGCTGCAGATCTTCACGCTTCAGAAAAACACTATTCCCTAATCGTCGAGACAAGATGGGTGCGAAATCCAGTGGTGTTTCCTTTGCTACATCATAGACATTCGCTTCAAGAATTTTTTTGACATATCGATCCATAAGAATCACCGGGATTGAGCATGAGCTTGCAGAACAGTATAAACTTGTCGCTGATTTATTACTGTCGTTTTACTTTCCCACGAATCTACTCATCCAATTTATTCAATTAACGTATTAAATGAACCAATAACCGGAGAACTGCTCGCCTGGCCAGATTGAACAGGCGCTACCACTATGGATCAAAATGAACTCAAACAACTCGTTGGACAATATGCTGCTGACTACATTGATAAATATCTGACGCTTGATTCAATCGTCGGTGTTGGCACTGGCTCGACAGCAAATTGTTTTATTGATTCATTGGCAAAAATTAAGCACAAGTTCGATGGCACCGTGGCGAGCTCCGTCGCGTCAGAGAATCGATTGAAATCTCATGGGATTCCGGTCTATGACCTGAATAGCGTTAAGGAACTCGTGGTTTACGTTGATGGTGCAGACGAGTCCAATGGTCAGCTTGAACTCATCAAGGGGGCGGGCGGCGCACAAACCAGGGAGAAAATAATCGCCTCGGTCGCGGACAAATTTATCTGCATAGTCGATGACAGTAAGGTCGTCCAGACACTAGGCACTTTCCCGCTGCCCGTTGAGGTCATACCTATGGCTCGATCTGCAGTAGCTCGCGCGTTGGTGGAATTGGGAGGCAGGCCTGTCTACCGCGAACTATTTGTTACTGACAATGGCAATGTCATCCTGGATGTCCACGATATGAAAATAACGAATGCGCCTGTTCTTGAGCAGCAAATCAATAACATCACCGGGGTCGTCACCAATGGTTTGTTTTCACTCAAACCCGCCGACATTCTACTGGTGGGAAGTGATGCAGGCGTGGAGGAACGTATCGCGGTTTCTTAACTCTGGGTT
>CAZAZB010000484.1:0-3058 GCA_964489485.1 uncultured Pseudomonadales bacterium
ACCTATCGGCATCCGAACTAAGAAAAGAAAGTGGGAGTTCAGGCATGAGTCATCGCAAACTTGCATTTTTACTTGCCGTTATCATGGTGACCCCTTTTGTTAGCGGACAAACGGAGCTTAAAGGAAAGAACTACACGCCTAAGTCCGTCAATAATAAATACAGAGTCTGGGGGGAAAAAATCAATGAGCCCAGAGCTAAGCGCGCCGACGTTAAAGATGTCTGGTATTCCAATTATACTGTTCCAGCCAGCGGTTATATTATTCTGAAGTCCGGTGTGCGACTGGACGGGCAAATAGTGGTGCGCTATCGGTTTAATGAAGCATCAACCTTGAAGGTAAGAAAAGAAACGCGTAATGGCGTCGAGAAGGTCCCGCATCCGGATGGCGTCTCAGGTATTGAAGAAGTGACGATCAGCAATGGACAGGGCACTCAAACCTATTCTGTCTTCGATTTAAAGTTGTATGGTCTAAATTTCAAGATGCGTGATTGGGCGCGATCTAAGTCAAAAGATCCGGCGCTTGCCTTCCATCCCGGTGAGCTCACATTGAAGGGGGGAGATGAAAAACAAGGTTTCCTAAGGATGACTTCCTTCAAGAGTCGTTTCAAAAACGTTAACTACTATGGTCTGGTTTACTTTGCTAAAGACGAAAATTCGAACGTAGAAATCTATATTGCTGGAGAAGTACAGAACGCTGTGATTTCGGTTAATGAAAAGGACGTGTACCTGGATGATTTTAACGGCCAACTGGTGAAATCAGCGTTGTTGATTCAAAAGCTTGAGTCAAAACCCAAGAAGATCGGCTTTGACGAATTAGAACAGGCTGAGGTCGTTTTGGGCAATGGTAGTAAGCTCCGCGGTAAAATTGCATTTAGTCGGAAGAAAAAAAAGAGCGCAATATTTATCAATCAGAACGGACGTGAAGTTAATTATTACCACGCGGCCAAAAAGAACGATATAAGATCTATCACGCTAACCTCGCAGGGCAAAGCCATGGAAAACATCGTCGCTTACGAGGGCGTCTATTTACCGATTGAACAGCTCCTGGCGCAGCTGCAGAAAAAGAAGCTTTTGCAAGACGCCACTATTGTTCAGGCGGATGGCCAGCATAGACAGGGCAGACTGGTAAAGCGAAAACGCGGAAAGACAATCCGGGGGTTTTACTTTTTTCCCAATGGAGAAAACTCATTCCTGGAAAACTACGGTGCTTCTGATGGTATCACTCAATTCAAAACGTCCGAAGACGGGCAGCCGATTAGCTACGTGGCATTTGGCGGCAGGTTTGTCGGCCAAGATCGATACATCAGCGAACTGGAATCCAGACGCTCCAAAAACAAAAATAAAGAACTGCAAAATGGCTGGATTCTACTCAAAGATGGCAAACGAAAAGACGGTAGGATTATTCAGTACGACGCTAGTATTACCTTGATAGAAGAGAACCGCGATATCACCAGCTTTTCTTTTTCCTCGCAACAAATCGACTATTTCGTTCAAAGCATTGGCGGAGTAGATCGAAAGTTCATGGGCATGCAACACGGTATCAGGGCATTCTCTGGTCCAGGTTGGGAGAGCGTTGAAGTAATGTATCCGTTTTCCCGATATAGCTACTACACTAATCCTAATCCAACACACATCAAGAAGGCACTGACAGCAATTGCTAAAACCGGGATTCGCACAGCTGTAGAAGTCGGGCAGTTGGCAGCCGCCAATCTGGCAGCTCAGGCAACCGTGCGTTCTGAGCTTGAGAATGTTGAGAATAGCTCTACAGCTGGGTTAGATATGCTTTCTGCGACGGTTCAGGGAGTCGAAGCACAAGCAGCGACAATGGCATTAACTCAAGGCCTTGTAAGAGTGACCAATGAAGGTGGGATTTACTATGATGAATGGATAATAGTTGATAATGAATCCGGTTCACGAGCTGTTATTTACAAGGGCAATGAGCAGGTTGAGTTAACTAAACTCCTCAGTCAATGTGGAAATTTTGAGGCACTGAGTTCGACACGAAAACAGAAAATAACACGCACAAAGGGCATAGATGGTGCTGTGCAATTTCTAAATGGGTGTTCTGGCTAAAAGAATCTGGGGCTATCCAAAATCACATCTCGTCAACCTGGGCGGCGGTCTCCGCCAATGTTTTTCTTGCTGCGTCAAAAGGGTATTTCTCTGTGGCGTGGATAACCAGACCGGTTTCAACTTCGACAGTAAGCAATGGATTGAAGATCGCCTGATCGCACTGTCAACTGACTCACCAGAGGACATTTGCAGCAAAGCTGCCGAAGGCGGAATCATTAGTGATGATCGAGATGTCTCGCAATTGAGCCTGGGCTATGATCATCCGGTCAAATGGATCGCGATGTTTCTGTTTCATTGATCCCGCCAGCAGTGCATCGTCTATTGAAATGGGTAGTGGTTGTATCTTCGCCTGGCGTAATAGCCTGGGAAGATCTGCAACAATAGAACCGGCTTCGGGAAGTTTTCCAATTCGGTGCTTGGTTGAAATTTCCCAGGCTGAAGCTGTACTTAGCAGTAGTAGATTTTCATGATTCTTGATGGCTACTCTGGCTGTAAAGGAAAGTCTGTCATCGTTAAATATCCACCAGAGCAGAGTGTGGGTATCCAGCAAGTAGCGACTCATTCCCAGAAACCCAACTCATCATCTGGTAGCGCTTCAAAGAAGGCATCAGTCACAGATCCTTCTGCAATTCCTGGCTTCCGGTCCTCGAGATAATCCAGGGGGACGAGGCGAGCGACGGGTTTTCCTGATTTAGCAATGACAATTTCTTCGCCAGATTCTATCCTGGATATTAGTTTGGAGAAGTGTGTTTTTGCTTCATGAATGTTAACAGTTGTAGTCATTGGGCAGGTTATTGTTGACTTAGTCTAATAGCTTAGTCTATTGAAAATGATTTGTCCAACTCTGCAGATGGCGCGTCGCAGTTCGGCGATCGACCGGTCATGGATGGACGGGCAGTGACGGATAACCATGTCGAAGCATTTGGTGGAATAAATGGGGTCGGAATAAATGGGGTCGGGGTAAAAATTACAAACCTTAACTCTTA
>CAZAZB010000485.1:0-3057 GCA_964489485.1 uncultured Pseudomonadales bacterium
CCAAAACCTCAATTTCGAATGGAAGATTTATGATTATGATGAACCAGGCAACTTAAAGGAACTGCTCGAAGGTGAAGGGTTTGTTTGCGCTGAAGGTGAAAGCGAAGCGTTCATGATGTTTCAATCAGTTGAGAATCATACACAGCTGAAAAATAGTCATGGTGCAATCATTCAGCGTGTCCATAATTTGAAGGGTATCCAAGATATCGCTAATGTCCAGCATATTGTTTGGGGGCAAGACTTTGAATGGTTGGTCGAGCAATTATCTGAGATTGTTACGCGTAGACCAGAAGAGCTGTCGCTCTATTGCGCTTATATTGACGAGGTTCCCATCGGTTCAGGCTGGACATCATTCCCAAAAGGATCAAGCTTTCCTGAATTGCATGGCGGCGCTGTAGTACCTGATTGGAGAGGCAAAGGAATCTATGGAGACTTATACCGCATTCGCTGCAATGAAATTTCCCAAAAGGGATACCGTTGGACTTCCGTGGATGCAACGGAAATGAGTCGGCCAATATTGCAGCGGCTCGGTTTCGATTTTATCTGCATGACTCATCCAATGAAGTGGGAATTAAACTGATTGGATGGTCTGTTGCTGGCTGACAGCCCCCATCGTTGTAAAAGCATGGACCACGGCGAAGCATGGATCGAACAGAACGATGATGGCCACCGCCTGAACTTCAACCCGCCAACGCCAAAAGTTAACCCTCCAATAAGGTCCCCCAGAGTGAGTTGGTCATTCTCTTCATTTAATGCAGTCTGAATATCTTGGCTAGTGATCTCAAAATCAATGAGTGTGCCGGTTCTTAGGAGATTGAATGCTGGTGTTGGTTCGTTCACTACAGAGTTTTCACACAGTCTGCGCGCGTTACAGTCACTGGATCGTTAGAACACATCACTACTACCGATAAGCCAGATTGACAACCTGGTTTTCACTTAGTTCGGCGAGAGACAGAAATTCTTTGATTCTGATTTGATTCCATGCCGACAACTTCATTGTTCTCGATAATAAAACGAACTGAAACCATTTTATTATCAACTGCAAATTTGTTTGGACCCAATGTCACCAATTTATCTGTGAACAAGGCCGTACCATTTGCATCAATCCCAACTATCTCTAGATCGTTACCTTGCAGCTTTACTTGCAACGTTTTTAACAACGCAGAGTCAAACTCATAGAGTCCAACGTAAGTATTCAGCACCTCGATCGGCACGTCGACTCGCGACGATTCCAAGTCCGCTATCTCACCCTCTGCTCGAGATAACTGCGCTGCAACTTTCTGCCTTATTTCAGGCGTCTCGAGTATCTCGGGTTTTTCCATATATTGACCCACCTTGACTAATTTAAGCCGCAGGGCTTCATCCGTAAAGCTCACGATTTGTAAAGCCATATTGTAGTCGCGCTCCTCTTCACCGTAGTCACTACGGTCACCTTCAGTTTCAGGAAAAGCGAAATCGCTAAAGTTGGCATTGCGCCAGATCTGCGTGACGATCTCTTTAGCCTTTGGAAAATACGCCGCAGGTATATCCGCAATGCCCTGGCGATCATTGAGGCTAGCAAGCGCTGATTCCAGTGCTTTGGCTTGCAATGAAGTGGAACTCATGCCCTGACCATAAGTTGGATTAACGCTACAGTACGCATCTCCCAACGGAATGAATCCGCTCGGGAGTGATTCAAGCGATTCATAGTGCCTAAACCGATTGGCTTTGTAACGCATTTTCACGATCGGCGAAACGATTTCCGCATCATCAATCGCTTCGTGCATCACATCAACGGCAAGATTTTTGACATACGCTCGAAACTCCGATTCTTCGGTTGGTGGGTAGTCTCGAAATCGCCCCCCAATGCTACAGATATGCAGTCCATCTTCAATAGGCAACATAAGTCCGCCTCGACCATCTTTGGGTGGTAATCCACCGCAAGCAACACCGTTCCAGTCGCGCTGTGATTGATCCCGCAGTTTGATTTTACAACTCGAATAACCAAAATTGACCTTTACTTCATCTACGTTGGGGACCGGTAAGCCAAGCGCAGTTAACCACCTTAATCCGCCACCACCCCTGCCAGGTGCATCAACGGTAAAATCTGCTCTATATTCGGTTGATGTCTTGTCAGAGGATTCGACAATTACACCAGTAATACGGTTTTCTGTTGCATCATAAGTTAGCTGGCGAACGGTCTTTCCAAATTCAAATTGAATATTGTCGCTATAGTTTTTTGTTCGCTGGCGTAAGTGATGTTCCAGCAAGGCTTCCTCCGGCAACAATCGCTCGCTTACCAATTTGCTGTGGCATGACGTCTCCTTACAATACTGTTAGCTTCTTTCCACGGGTTAAGGTGGATCGGGGACAGTTTACCTATATAGGAAATTAGTTAACTGTCCCTCGATCCCAGGCTTCTCCCTCGAAGGGCCTGGGATGGATTATTCCAGCTGTTCTGTCCAGTACTTTGTAGATGAGGTTCGCGGCTAGGCGCCCCCGGTCTTTCCTGCGGAAAACGCTGTCGCCTTGCCTATGATTAGCTTTGTCTCTAACTGGATAGAAATTTCAGATTGTATATTTATCCACTTGTATCAATATGTAAAACAGTACGTACCAGATATTGACCCCTTGATCTTTCAAATGGGCAATTTCAAGGAACACGGCATCAGAGTCTTTGTGAGAATAGCTCACAAAAACGTAGGGATCATCTCCTTTATAAGCTGGGAAGGGTCGGTCCATTACTAATTAATTTTGTTCAGGATAAGGGCCATTCAAGAGTGCGGGAAATGTGAATTCTAATCAAGTCTGGTGTTAATGCCAAAATGTCTCCCGTTGGCCGTTTGCAGAAGTAGCCATTCCAGAAAGCTGAGTTAGATATTGACCGCTTTACCAAACCATAGTCGACTTTGGGTGGCGAAGCGTTCGCAAACCAATTATGTTTCTGAGTCAATTCCGCCATTGTGTCTAATTCGAGTATTATCCACCTCTATATTTATACAAGAGAATTTTGATGGCAAAAACTAATTACACGTTTGAGAAACGGCAGAAAGAGATTGCCAAAAAGAAAAAAAAGGA
>CAZAZB010000486.1:0-3047 GCA_964489485.1 uncultured Pseudomonadales bacterium
GGTGTCCGACTCTAATATTTCTGGCGGTTCGCAACCGGTCAACCCAAAATCAGATGCGTTTAAAATAACAACCGGCATACCATTGTCTATGCAGGTGGCACCGATGTTGTTAATAAAATCAATTTTGTTTCCCGTGGGCAGCAAGCTACCACAACTCGACCCGGCAATATCCAGAAACTCCAGCATCACGGGTGCGGCAGACCCTGGCACGCCATCAATTCTCGCATCGCCTTCGTATTCAACCTGCTTGCCAGGGCTGGATACTGTAGACTTTGCCAATCCGTTAGTATTTAGCATTCTTATTCGCACATCGGTTGTGCCTTCCTGCGCCTCAACCATCCCTTGTTCGATGGCAAAGGGGCCGACAGCGGCGAGCAGGTTGCCACAATTTTGGCTATCCGAGATTTCTGCCTTATCGACAGCGACCTGCAAGAATAGGTAGTCGATGTCTGAGTTGCCATTTTCAGATTTGCTGAGGATGGCGATCTTGCTCGTCAATGGATGAGCGCCACCTACGCCATCAATCTGACGGGCATCGGGTGAACCCATGACCGCCAGCAATACCTTATCGCGCATCTCAAGATCTTCTGGTAGATCACAGGCCTGGAAGTACAAACCTTTTGACGTTCCGCCACGCATCAGGCTGCAGGGAATTGCGGTTTGCTTCAATCAGGAATCCTCCAGGGTTTCAATATATCGGAGCCCTTTCGCTTTCAGACGATCGCGCATATTGTAGACATCGAGCCCCAGTTCACCTGCGGCAAAACGCGCTCGCTTTTCGGCTTCATTTTTTTCGCGGGCATCTGCTTTTTCCAACACCTCACTGGCTGTATTTCGTCGTACCACCACCACACCATCATCATCCGCCACGATGAGATCACCCGGGTGTATCAGGGCGCCAGCGCAAACAATCGGTACATTGACATTAGCGATTGTTTCTTTCACGGTGCCACGGGCAAAGATCTTTCTGGACCAGACCGGAAACCCCATTTCAGTGAGACTGGCAACATCGCGAACGCCGGCATCAATAATCAAACCACGCACACCCCTTGCCCTCAAGGATTCCGCTAACAAGTCACCAAAGTAACCGTCGTCGGATGGACTGGTCGGTGCCACAACAAGAATATCGTTTGGCTGGCATTGTTCCACCGCCACATGGATCATCCAGTTGTCACCCGGTGCCACTTCACAGGTGATGGCATTACCAACAATATGAGCAGGACGGTAAATCGGGCGCATATAGGATGCAAGTAAACCTTTGCGCCCCTGCGCCTCATGAACAGTCGCCACAGCATGTTGATCGAAACCTGCCAACACAGGCTCGTCCACTCGATTGATTTTTGTAACCACTACAGACATTGTGCTTCCCGCTGCTGATCGGACGCTGTTGACCTACCCCTGAGAGGGTACCTCTTTCTCGTTATTGTAAATCTACCCCATCCCTACAGTATTGCGACCTAAGGAACATCTGATTAAGCCCTTAATCAGACATTCCCTAAATCTAAATTGAAGAAAGGATCTCGGCCACCTTTTCAGGTTGGGAGAAAAAAGGCGAGTGGCTGCTGTCCATCGTAAAAACGCGTTCGCAAGGGTTCTCTGTATACATCTTTTTCTGTACCCACGGTGTGATCGCCTTATCCTGTAAACATTCAATATAGTACCTCGGTACACTGCCGCCCCGCTCTGGTGTGACATGAATCGGGGCTCTAAAAGGCTCAGACGCCTGTGCTTGTAAAAGGGAATGCGCCCGCGCCACATCTTCATCCGAACAGTCCGCGTAGAGCGCCGCTTTCACCGCGTCCTGATTAAACGTCATCGCACTCTGGTCTTCTGAAAATGTAAGATTCGGAAGTACCAGATTTTCCGGGTCAAGTTCTGCAAGTTCCAGTAGACACTGGCCATCTGACAGCAGGAAAGCCGCCAGAAATACAAGCGCTTCAAATTGTTCCGGTGCATATTCTGCTGCCTGAAGGTTGCTGATACCTGTCATTGAATGACCGACTGCGATCACTTTATCTGGTAGAGAGGCAGCGAAATCAACTGTCGCCCTCGCATACCGTTCAAGGGTAACTTCACCTAAGGGCGTCGAATCACTTCCATGGCCAGGAAGATCTGGCGCAAGGACCGTATGACCCTTTTCTTCCAGTGCTTTGCCTACCTTGTCCCAGCACCAACCTGCATGCCATCCACCATGTATCAGTAAGAATGTCGACATTCCCGCCCCCTAATTGACCTACCCTATTTAAAATTCATCTACTCTGCCTGATGCGACTTCTTTGTATACCTTGCCGCCCTTCATCACAAAGCTCACGTTTGCCATCTCGCTAATATCATCAAGTGGATTCCCGTCTACCGCGATAATATCAGCGAGCAGACCTGGTTTGAGCTGCCCACGATCCCCGGTCCCCAGCAATTGTGCAGCATTGAGCGTAGCAGCCTGGATAGCGGCGAGGGGTGACATTCCCAGCTCTACCATGGCAATAATCTCCCGCGCATTTTCCCCGTGCGGAATCATAGGTGCATCAGATCCCATGGCAATCTTCACACCGGAATCAACGGCGCGAGCAAGGCTTTTTTTAGCAAGCGGGAAGACAATCCTGGCTTTTTCCCTGACCAGCTCCGGCATGTGATCGAAAGAAGTAGCATTCAATGGGCTCATGGTCGGTACAAGGAATGTTCCGTGTTTTTTCATTAACCGAATACTTTCCTTATCCAGCATCCAACCATGTTCTATGGAGGTAACGCCAGCCCGGATCGCTGCATTAATACCCGTGGCACCCTGGGCGTGTGCTGCAACCCGAATGTTGTGCCGTGCGGCTTCCTCGACAATTGCCCGCAATTCTACTTCGGAATACTGCTGTACTCCGACCCCGCCCTGCCGGGACATGACGCCCGTGGTCGCTGCAACTTTTATTACCTTAGCGCCATGCTTAATCTGATATCGCGTGGCTTTGATCACTTCATCTACGCCGTCAGCAATCCCGTAATCCGTTCCAAGTTCCAGAATGCCCTCTGCACTTCCCACCCACATCGCCGGGTCTATTTGC
>CAZAZB010000487.1:0-3028 GCA_964489485.1 uncultured Pseudomonadales bacterium
AAAGCACCATCACGGTCATTTTCTAACTTGAAATATGGTTTCACTCCCTCTTCGTCCATGGAGAACCGCTCACTCTTGACCTTCTCTGTGTAGTACCACCAATCCCAGGGTGCAAGCGTGAAGTTCCCACCTTCTTCCTGAATCTTGTCCTGCAGGTCTTGTGCTTCCCTGGCGACCTTCGTTTTGGCTGGCGACCAGATTTTATCCAACAGATCCGTTACGTCTTGTGGTGTTTTCGCCATTCGGTCATCAAGCATGTAGTGCGCGTGAGAATCAAACCCCAACAAGCGGGCACGTTTTGCCCGAAGGGCGGCAATCTTTTTTAGGACCTCGTTATTATTGAATTTATTCTCGTTATTTGAACAGTGCGTATAGGCAGAATAAATTTTCTCTCGAAGATCGCGGTCATCGGCAAACTGCAGAAATGGTGTGATAGATGAACGCGATATGGTGAAGACATAGCGACCTGGCTTGCCTCGCTGTTCCCCTTCCACCAGTGCTGCCTGTAATACCGATTCTGGCAAACCCTTTCCCTGTGCTTTTGATTCCAGCACCAGTTCAAACTCATTAACATCCTTGAGGTTGTTCTGGCCAAATCGGGTTTTTAAAGCGGCCAGATCTTCATCCAGAGATTGAACCTGATCCCTGTCAGCGTCACCCAGTGCAGCACCGGCACGGATAAAACTCGATAAGGTATCTTCTACCAACTGCACCTGATCGAAATCCAATGGCCGGGAGCCAATAGACTCTGCAACCGCTTTGATGCGATTAAACAAAGGTTGGTTGTTGTGCATTTTACTGCTGTGTATGGCATAGCGAGGCGCTAATTCCATCTCAATCGCCTGCAGCTCATCGTTCGTATGGGAAGACGTTAGATTGTAAAATACGCCTGACACCCTGGTTAACAATTTGCCAGATCGTTCTAATGCCTCAAGCGTGTTCTCAAAATTAGCTGCAACGGGATTGTCGGCTATCGCTTCGATCTCTGCATCGTGCTCACTAAAACCTCTCTCGAAGGCGGGCAAGTAATGCTTTACTTTGATTTTTCCGAATGGAGGGATACCGAATGGGGTATCCCATTCTTCAAAAAAGGGGTTACTCATTGGTGCTCCCAAGCATGGTTACTGGTTTGTGTGCGGACATAAAACGACTGCACCTAATTACTGATTTTTTCGAGTGGCTCAAGACCGAGCAACGCATTATAGGTGTTGTGGTAGTGATGTAATGCTGGTTCATTGCGCCCGAAGGTAAAATGTTCCATCGCACCCGAAGTCGCACCTTCGTGGCAAGTCGCTGCGGCAGCGTAATCTTCATCACGAATAATCTCACTGAAACCTGCCAGCCTTTCCGACATTTCTTCCTTCTCTTCAGCAGGGATGTCCGGATTGGTATAGAAAGAGATTTGTGAAAAAGAATTGTGGGGGTCGTCTGCTTTTGGATAGACCCGGACCAGCGTGGCACCAGAGAGTTTTCCATTGGCCATATCCGCGTGGCGACCGCTGGGGATGAGCTGAATATTAGGGAACAAGTAGTAAACCGGAATGGTGGCAAGCAGTAAATCCCACTGCTCTTCAGGTAATGTTCGAAACTCATCTATCGATTTTGCACAGAGCAACATACGATGATTGCGTTGATAAGTATCGTAGCACTGAACATTGCCATAAATATCCGCTGCAAGCGTATCCTTATGCAGTACATTGAAGTGGTAGGTTTCACCAAAAGTATCGATGGCAAATTTCCAGTTCATGGGTGTCTCATAGGTATCAACAGCACCAAATTCAAGATCAGCAAAACCCCAGGCATCAAGCTCTGCGCCGAGATCACCAAGCAGATCATCCAGATCGAATTCAGTGCCCGGTTGCGGGTGAACCCAGAGCAGGCCATGTTTCTCTTGCGCGTTTAGTTCCACCAAACCATGGCAGCTCTTATCCACTGGCCCGAAATGTTCTTCCTTCGGAACAGAGACAAGATCACCGGATGTACTAAAGCTCCAGGCATGAAATGGGCAGCTAAAGACATTCTTTTTACCGCGAGACTGGGTTTCTACAATCGTCCCTCTGTGGCTGCAGACATTGAGAAAGGCGCGAAAATTACCTTCTTTGTCCCGCGTCATCAGCATGGGCTTACCCAGATCGTTAGACGTCAAAAAGGAACCGATTTCTGGCAAATCACCGGTGAGCCCCATCACCTGGGGATAGTTCTGGAACATCATCTGCCATTCTTTCGCTGCCCTTGAACTTGATGTATAGGCAGCAACCGGATTTTTGACCATGCCGCCGGCATCAACGGTTGTGCCGTCGTCCAGTCGTTGCATCAACAATTTCATGTTGTGAATCTGTTCACTCTTGTTCATCGTTGCTCCCTATTTCTTAAGAACGCCCTCTATGAATAAATCTAGATAGACCTCGTTGGCCAGCGGTCCCAGATTGGACTTCATGCCAAAGTCGGTCCTCAAAATAACAATAGAACCCTCAAACCCCGCACGGTAACCGCCCCAGGGATCATCACCCTCTCCAACCTTCTTAATGTCAAATTGAATGTCCCGGGTTACGCCATGAAGTGTCAATTTACCGGACAGTGTGCCACCCTTTTCATCGCCCTGATAGCCAGTGCTGATGAATTTTGCTTCGGGATATTTTTTAACATTGAGATAATCCTTACCCTTGATATGGATGTTCCTCTCGCTGTGGTTCGAATCATAACTCGTGGTATCGATAAGAACAGAAACCTGCGATGCGTCAAGATTCTCAGGGTCGAATTCGACTTCCCCGGACAGGCTGTTAAAACGACCCAACAACCAGCTAAAGCCAAGATGGGAAATTTTGAAATTAATAAACGAGTGAGTAGGATCAATCTCATACTTTGCGGCGAGCGCGCCTGATGTAGAGGTCGCCAGCAATCCCGCGACGACCCATCCAAATAGTGTCTTTTTAATCATAAATTCAAGCTCCTTTGTTCGATACGGTTCCGTGGCGAATCAATTTTACTAAGGGGAAACCTCATTCGATTTACCTCCTACAATTAGAAT
>CAZAZB010000488.1:0-3025 GCA_964489485.1 uncultured Pseudomonadales bacterium
CCTCTTCGGATTTGGCGCCGGTAAAGTTAACAGGACAACTCCATCCTTCTTCGACTACCGGGTCGCCGGGTGGTACATCTTCTTCAAATTGTACCATCACAGGGCTTTGTGTTTGATCGAGTAAGCCCAGCGCTGCAGTTAACACCCGGTGCTGAAACTCCGCATCATCAGGAACGCCCAGTGGCCTGCCCAGTTCAAATGGAAGAAAGAGCGTTCTAGGCGGCTTAATACTTTCCGCATGATGCGGCACCAATGCCAACACCACCGTCGGGATGCCTGCTCTTTCGAAATAATGTGCCAGCCCGCTTACAGCGCGCGTACACAAAGGTCATACAGGCACCAGTATTAGACCATTGACGGCATCACCCTTTAAGGTGCGGGCAAGTTGCTCGGCTGCAGGTTGCATTTTTTCTGGTTCCGTTGCACCCATAAAGGAGTAGTGATATCTCGCAACACTACCGATTTCACCCTGCTCGGATTTCTCTTTTAGACGATCCAGAGGCAATACAATATTGTGGTCTTGTGTGAATCCACTGCGATCAAAATTGGTAGATATATGACTCATCATCACGGGTTTATCGGATTCCGTATCCAATATTCGATAGTCTACGGCACCCAGAGAAAAAGGCCGATCGCCCTGTTGCATTAAGCCAGCCGTTGATATCAATGCGATTCTACGTTGAGTCAATTCCGGACCGGCTATGGCGGCTGTTAGATCATATTCTGCACAATGTATGTGTTGCAGGGCTTCTGGAACATCGTCTTTTTTCATGAGCATTCCTCTCTACTGATTCATCGAATGTGAACATCACATGTCCAGACCAGAAAATCGAAGGATAATGTTCACTATTCGAATTGGTGACACACCCTTAAGACTGACACTAGCCGGATTCAAAACCCGAAAACAAGGATCTTCAGGTCGAGTACAACCGATATACAAATGAGTAGACTCACCCAACACAACCAGACAACATATATCCAACCGAACAGGCCATTGGCCTCCGGTTGGAACGAAGGTCGGATGTTGGGACGCCAGGCACACCACAGCAATATCGGCCAAAATAGAAGATGGGTGCTCGCGCCAAGTTCTGCTCTGGAGGCATCAGGAAACAGAATCCTGCCGAGCACAAGACCAACGACATTGGTAACGAACACAGCGAGGATCCAGCGTGCACCAGGCCTTGAATAGACAAATACCAGGCTGGCCAGGTAGGACAGGGCCATAATTCTCATCCATATCAGGATAGGCTGAGGGTAGCCAGCTGTTTCAGATTGCAACGACAAAAAGACATTGCTGATCATTTCAATCATCCAGATACTTCCTCCACCCTCTCTTCCTTGCCACGATAGGCTGTTGATTTCTTATCGGTTTCGAACTGGCACTATGTCCTCTCGTTTCATCACATCAATCTCGCCACGGGCCAGCGTCATGTTAAAGTATTTGCCTGTTAACCAATATGGATAGCTATTTTTAATAAACTCGCTATCAGGCCTCCCGCCATTACCACCTGCGATAACAAATTTGAAGTGCATGGCATCCGCCATATCAACCACCCACCGAAAGGCAGGACCATGGTACACATCCTGTGCAAGAGAACCTTCAATGGGTGGGTTGTGTGCCGCCATCGCCAGTGTTGTTGGACTACCTCCAACAGGATCTGGACCTATGCGCATTTCTTTCCAGGTGTCATATTTGGACAGCGAGTGTTTAAAGCTCAGTTGGTGAAGCTTTCCCCAGTTCCAGGTATCTTCGTCGTTTGAATCCAGCCAACGAACAATTTCCCTAACTTCATCACAAATTATTCGCTGCAATTTTTCACGATGTCCTAGCCAGGGAGAACCTTCAGCCATAAAGTCCTGAATCCTGAACCGGTTTAAAGCCGGTGCGACAAAAGGCATCGACGTCAACAATCTACTTTCACCGAGCACTTCACCCATGAATGTCAGGTGCCAACGTTTATCCAGGAGAGGGTAAAAAATACACGCTGCTTTCGAATCCAGGTCAGCAATGTAATCCCACTCTTGCAAGAGCGATCGTGCTCGCCGAACCTCTTCACCATCGTCTGTCAGGGCTTCAATAATATCGGGCACCAGTGCTTCGGCATGTAAGTCCTTCAGATCCAGTTGCATTCTGGTGAAATCATCGACAGTGAAGCTTGTACGTCCCTCGATTAAAAGCTGTTCTATTCGCCTTGCTCTGGCATCGCCCGCGGGAAAATTGTGGATGGGGTAGTCACCCCTGTCCCCCATCGTGTCATTGTTGGCCGTTAGCGTGTAATGTGAGTCGGGGTTGTGCTCCACTAATAGTTCTTTGGCCAGGCTTGTCCCAAAGTGATATTTCGCTTGCTCGCCCGGCATCGGAACCACACCGGTTACACCTTTGCGCTTGCGAATAGTCGTTGCGATAAACCGCCGCATGTCGTTCTGCTTATCGACACAGATAATATTATTAACTAAAGGGCATACATCATTCTCAAATAAATATTCACCCAACTGCTCACTGTTTTTGGCAAGTGGGAGAAGAGCAAGTGCACCGGCGGAGGTCGGGATATCGCGCATCACCCAATCCAGGCTCGTCACGGCTCGTTTGGCAACCGGCCGTTTGGTGTAACCCAGTTCACTTGTTAGCGATTCGAGGACAGGACCACGATCTGATTCACTAATCGAGAAGTTTCTTGTCTGTCCTTTTGCCACCGCAACGTCATATTGGCGCGATCTGGCAGGCATCTCACGCTCAATAAAGACATCATAGGTATCACAAAATCCTGTGGTGAGTCCCCAACTAACATCCTGATTAAACCCCATCATAAAGTAGGGCACGCCAGGGAAACTTGCGCCAAAGGCATCCCAGCCCGGGGCGCTTAAATGTGAATAGAAAAACGTATTCGGGATGCTATGAGGTTGATGGGGATCGGTTGCCAACATGGGAAAGCCGGAAGCAGACAGCTCAGCTGATATCGCCCAATTATTGCTGCCACTGGAACCGGGTACCTGCGACATACTCTGGTCTCCCGAGAGGCCCGGC
>CAZAZB010000489.1:0-3012 GCA_964489485.1 uncultured Pseudomonadales bacterium
GTGTTCCTGAACTCGCGCATTGATAGCATCAGCATTGCCCCAGGCAAAGGTTGTATCAATAAACCTGTCACTAAGATTATTGATATCATCCTCCGTCAAGCCCATTCGTAACCAGTTGTTTCTATAGTTTGGTAAACCTTGATAGATCTGCGCATTGGGTTTTGCTACCGCCCGCGCCTTAACCGGATCGGTTTCAAGTATCACCTTCTGTTCCACACATAACCAGGCATCTGGCCCCATAATTTCCCGCGCCATACGCGTGTGTTCCGGGGAACTGAAATAAGGGTGAGCGCCCCGACATTTTTCAGCCGCTAGCTCGAGCATCTTTGGTCCCAAAGCTGCGATAACAGTGGGCGATTCTTCTGTCGTCAACGCTGCCGTGTAGGGTGCCGTTGCCATCTTTTCCAGATAGGTCCTCATGGTAGCAACAGGGGGTCCGTATGCTAGCCCTCTCACCCCTTCCACCAGGGGTTTATGCGAGACGCCCATGCCAAGCAAAAATCTTCCGCCAGACTGTTCAGCCAGAGATTTTTGTGCAGAAAGCGTGACACCTGGCTCCCTGTGATAGATGTTCATTATGCCAGTGCCAACAATCAAATTTTCTGTATTGGCAAGCAACCAAGAGGCCAGCGCAACAGGATTTTTACCCGTTGTTTCCGGAATCCACAAGGCGCTGTAACCCAGTTTCTCTATTCGGCTAGCGGCCTCCGCAGCTTCTACCGAGGTCATCCCATCAAAAAAATACCATACGCCAAGCTTTCCGAGTTTCAATCGCCTACTCCCAATCAGTTCAATATCCACGTAATTCCAGCATAAGATGGCTTTCCATCATTATCAACTTTCACTTCACCAGGGGATTACCAAAAAGCAAGTCTGGACAGGCGGGATTCGGGATATTGCTGATTAAATCGTGAGACATTGCAGGTGAGCATCGTGCGATCTTTGAGATTGCTGTCTAGTAGGAATGTCTAACCTCCAAAAATTATTCCAGGGAGCTTCTCCCTAAGCACTCCGTTTTCGCAATCCGATTATTGCCAATCCCCATGCGAAAAGGTAAATGCTGGCGGGTATAGGTACAACCGCAATTTCATCCACTAATCTCAAGTTTGACACTTCTACCCAGGAGTCCAGTAAATTAAGACCAAAATCTGTCATTTCAAACTGAAGGCCGAGAGAAAGTCCGACATAACTTGATAAGTCAAACTCGACGGTACCACTGCCAGTTGAATACGTTTCGAAGAAATCATACTCAACCGTTGGGCCTAGCATTCCGTCAAACAGCAGCACAGAGAACCCGTCGTCATTCCCCACTCCTTCGTTGAACTCATATTCAAATGCCAGTGTCCTATTCTCCTGGGCAACAATTACCTCGGGGTCGCCAAAGAAAGGATCGTTGACTAGTCTCACTACACCGATAAACATATCTTCTTCAAACAAGGCATTCGATCCGTCAGCTGAAACAGTAACAGTTGGATCCGGGAAAAAGTCATTCAAGTTAACAGGTATGACTGAAGCTTCGCAGTTCAGCCAAGTGATGGATAGACTCAGAAATAAGATGGTTCGACTTACATTATAGTTAAACATCTCAACACCCCTCTACTCTTGAGCGAGACATACTGCAGACCTGGCTTTTTACGATTCTAGATTCTGCTTCCAGCATTTCGAGCTTCGCCCAGATCTCACTTTGATTATGTGTGACGCTACATTTGAAAATTTTGTTGGTGGCGGAACTGGCGAGGGCATCGAGCCCCTTTGCAACTGCATTCAGTCCATTTGCAAGTTTGTGGCCACTCTTTTCTCTGCTCAACGTGATATTGGCAAAGCCCCAAACACCGCCAGAAACCTCCTTCGTGATAGGTGCCAGCTTTCGAATATCTGAAAAGCCGGTGAAGGTTTCTGTATCAACTTTCGCGGCCCAGATTTGAAGTGGGATGGACACAGCGTTCAGTGCTCCTGCAGCGCCTGTTATGACACCACGATAGGGTGGAGTGACAATTGTTTCACAGCTATCGGAATGCAGTATGGGTGAGAGGGACTCGCCCTCGATAGTCTGCACGAACAGCGGTATCAAAGTCTCCAGCGCGGCAGCGGCTTCTTCTAGCTTTAGTACGAGATCAGACATTCGGGTTTGCTGAAATGCGATACTAACGCCATACAATATCTTGCAGGGCACATTGTCTATCACAGACGAGTCGCCCACATCAAAATCTATGCTGGATTCCCCAACCGATTGAAGCATGCTGGAGATTAGGGCAAGGTTAGTAACAAATGACTTCATCTCAAAACGAGTGTTGTAACATCCATCACCTGGCGAACCATCGCCGAACAGACTCAGTTGGTTCTTCTGATCTGCTACGACCTTCTTTATCTCCGAAAGCCCGTCAAGAACCTCATCCGTGACATCTGGCCCTAGATCAATACCCAGTTGTTCCTGCACGGTCGCAGGCAGGTTACTAAGTTTCGTCTCAATTACCGCCATCCGATCTGCGAGCCCTTCTGGGCTAGACAGGGCGAGCGTCTCCAGGTCAGCCTGTATCTGAACCGTAGTTGCACTGAGGCCATTAATATTATTGTTAATACCGTTTGCTGCTGCCGTTGTGACATCAGCAAGACTTATAGCAACCCCATCGACCTTGTTGCTCAAGGCACCGATGCTATCACCTATTAGAACGGCTTTGTCCGAGAGCAAATTAAGGTTTACGCCAACAGAATATGCCCATGAACTCTGTGAAAAAGAGGGGCTGGCTTATATTCACCCCTACGATGACCCGGACGTAATTGCAGGGCAAGGCACGGTGGCGGTGGAAATTTTGCGCCAGTACACAGACGATATTCATGCGATTTTTATCCCCGTCGGCGGTGGCGGTTTAATTGCGGGCATGGCGACCTTTATAAAATACCTGCGCCCAGAAGTGAAAGTGATTGGCGTGGAAGCGGCGGACTCTGCCTGCTTTGCGGCGGCACTCGCCAAAAAACGTCGAGTCATTTTAGCGCAGGTCGGTTTATTTGCCG
>CAZAZB010000490.1:0-3008 GCA_964489485.1 uncultured Pseudomonadales bacterium
CATTGATATTAACAAGGAAGATATTTGGGCAGCACATGCCGTCGCCCATGTTTTCCAGATGCAAGGACGCACTGACGATGGTATTCCCTGGATTGGTGGATTACTGGAAAATTGGGATAAGTCGAACAACTTTGTCTTTCACCTGCATTGGCACAAGGCACTCTTTCATATTGGTGCTGGCGAACTCGATCAGGCTCTGGCGATCTATGATCAACATCTGGTGGACTGTATTGCAGATGATTTCTATCTGGATGTCTGTAATGGCGCGGCCCTGTTGTGGCGCTTACAGATGAAAGGCATGTCGGTAGGTGATCGCTGGGAACAATTGAAGGATATTTCCGTGCGCCGGGTGATGGACAATGAATTGGTTTTCTCGTCCCTGCACTACCTGATGACGCCTGCTGTTTTAAAGGACAAGACCACCACAGACACTGCACTGAAACATTTTGAAAGCTGGGCCCAGGAAAACACTTCCCAGGGAAGCGTATGTCGCACAGTCGGCCTACCGATCGCACAATCCATCGTTGAGATTGGTGAAGGTAATTATCAAGATGCGACCGAAAGACTCGCTAACATCAAAGACAATATCTATCTGATTGGTGGCAGTCATGCCCAGCGACACCTGTTCGATGACCTGTACAACCACTATCGCGTCGCCAGCTGAAAAACTCACGGGAGAACAAATAATGAACTACGAACATATCCTCTACACGGTTGAAGAAAACATTCTAACTATTACATTGAACCGCCCGGAAAAGTTGAATGCATTCACAGGTAAGATGCAATCGGAACTACTTGATGCGCTGGACAAGGCAGATGCCGATGATGATATCAGGGCGATTATTTTTACCGGTGCCGGGAGGGGGTTTTGTGCCGGAGCGGATTTATCTGGTGGCAGCAAAACCTTCGACTATGACGCACGTGGTGGCGGTCTGCAGCCAGATGGCGGCGGCGTACTCACCTTAAGGCTCTATGAGTGTTTGAAACCTGTTATCTCTGCCTGTAATGGACCCGCGGTCGGTGTTGGCGCTACCATGCAATGCGCGATGGATATTCGACTCGCATCGGAAAATGCCCGTTATGGGTTTGTTTTTTCAAAACGTGGTGTTGTTCCCGAAGCCTGTTCCAGCTGGTTTTTACCAAGATTAGTGGGCATTTCCACTGCGCTGGAATGGTCTTTTTCTGGTCGTGTGTTCGAGGCCAATGAGGCACTGGAAAAAGGCTTCGTTCGTGAAGTCTATAAAGCAGAAGATCTGATGCCCGCCGCGAGAAAACTGGCGCTGCAATTTGCAGATCACACCTCTTCCATTTCCATTGCAATGATCAGACAGATGATGTGGAAGATGCTGGGCGCCGATCACCCGATGGAAGCCCACAAGGTAGATTCCAGGGGTATCTACTACACCGGGAAATCTGCTGATGCCAATGAGGGGGTTACATCATTTCTGGAAAAACGCCAACCGGCGTTTCCGGGCAAGGTGAGCACCGATATGCCTGAATTTTTTCCCTGGTGGGATGAGCGCAAGTTCGAATAACTTTACTTAATCGGGGTTTTCCAGCCTTTCGGCTTCAACGCAAGCACGGAACAATCAACCTGGTTCAATATTTTTTCGGCTGTATTACCGACCAAGAAACCAGGTACACCAGACCTGGCAACTGTTCCCATCAGTAACAGATCTATATCATTTTCCCCTACAAACTTCGGGATGACTTTATGAGGCTTGCCTTTACGCAGGCTTTCATAAAGTGGGACCTGGGTATAACCACCGACGAGTTCACTTAGCTTTTTTTCGGCATCAGCCTTCAAAGATTGGGACAGTAATTTTAATGTGCTTTTACCCATCTTGCTTTCTGTAAAGTCTTCGAAAGGTAGTTCCCATACATGAAGAACATGTAAATCTGCCATTTCAACCTCGGCGACAGACATGGCTGTGCCCAGTATGGCGGCATTCAGGTCTGCACCAGCCTTGCCCTCCGTGGCGGGATCTACCGCGGCCAGAATATTTCTAAGCTTCTTGCGCCGACCTGGCTTAAGAATAAGTACCGGGCAGGGACAAAAATGTAACAACCGAATGTCATTATCACCAAAAAGTGCCGCTGTGATTGCTGACCTGGCATTGACTGCCTTGATCACCAGATCAAACTTCTCTGATACAACCAGTTTTATGATTTCAAGATAGCCCTTCCCCGTTACAACCAGCTTTTTGACTGTGACAGCCTTACTACGATGAGCCGGTAATGTAGAAATCAACTTATCCAGAGCCAGACCGCGATCCCTCATCAGGCTCGCCTGTAATTTTTTAAGGGATGACTGAAGGTGGACATCATTGGTCGACACGCTGGCAACGACATCCATCACTGTCAATTCTGCCATGTTATTCACGGCCATCTGCTGTGCCCTTGCCAGTGCTGCCCTCTCCCCTTTAGCACCGTCAGCGTAAAAAAGTATCTTTTTGAACTTTTTTATCATCTCGCTCCCTCGGGTAAATCTGTTAACAGCTCTTCAAATGCTTTTAACAACGCCACTGCTGCGGGTCCTGTATGCATAAATTCACCGGGGCTAACGTGATGCACTCGCTGAATGCTTCCAGACCATGCCAGTTTGTTTTGCCTCACATTGAAAATATCAACGCGAATCCGGGCGATAAAACTAACATCACCTCCTGGCGACAGGTGCTCTTCAAAATCATCCAGTGTCGAGCCACTGGTTAAGTCAGTTTGTTCATAGTGGAGAATGACTCGCAGATCGGCGTTCTCTTCCACGGGTTGAAACCCCTTGCTGGCCATAGCGACACTAAAATTATTGACCATGAGGGGGCGGAGGAACACCGGAATGTCCTTTGTTTGAACCTCGAAGGTCTGTCCGGCATTTTCTATGCAACAAACCATGACGCTGGAGCCAATCCCCGATGACTGACTCGCACATGCAGAGACAATGAGGAGCAGACCCACGGCTATCATTATCCGTATCAACTTGTTCGAAATCGATTCCAGGCTCACCATTACCT
>CAZAZB010000491.1:0-3001 GCA_964489485.1 uncultured Pseudomonadales bacterium
CCTGT
Source organism: uncultured Pseudomonadales bacterium (assembly GCA_964489485.1). Taxonomy (GTDB): domain Bacteria; phylum Pseudomonadota; class Gammaproteobacteria; order Pseudomonadales; family Azotimanducaceae. Next base: position 6 of record CAZAZB010000491.1, read on the forward strand.
CGCACAATTGTTGTTCACATTAATAACCGGTACGCCGCTCATGCCCAGACCATAAACAGCGGCCTGCCCTGCTGTAGAATCGCCGTAGACATAGCCAACATAAACCTGCCCTATCTGATCGTACTTAATGCCCGCATCTTCAATTGCTATTCTGGCTGCAGACTCTCCCATCACCGGATAATCATCACTCTTGCCAGGTTTCGTGAAAGGAATCATCCCAACGCCTGCTACTTTTACTTTCACTGTCATATCAACACTCCAGATCTTCTTTAGGGCAAAAAGACAATATAGGCTCGCTGCCCTGGTTAAATCAAGCTTACCTGCCTGGTCAACCCGGTTCACTCTCAATAGGTTGAAGAGGTTTTGATGCCCTCACGAGGACTGTTTTACCAACCTACCCTGAATATAAGCGCCTGCAAAAATTGATGCCAATGTAATCAACATGGGCCAATTGCCTACACCCAGTCCAGCTATAGCAGGTCCCGGACAAACACCACAAATACCCCATCCAATACCAAAGATAGCAGCACCCAGCAGGGTGTCACTATTCATCTTTACGGGATGTTGACCAAAAGCTTTCTCCAACAAAGGTTTTGTTAAAAATCGTGGGGCAATCTGATACGCCAAAAATGTGGTGAAAGAGGCTGCACCAAGCACCCACAACAAACCAAAATCTTCGAAGCGCAGGAAAGACAAGACGACCTCGGGTTTAATCATGGACGAATAGGACAGGCCAAATCCGAAAACAACGCCAGCGATTAGCACACTTATCATTGAGCTGTTTTTCATCAGACACCCCCCAGCAATTTAACGATGCCAGCAGATGCCATCGCCGTAGTAAGAAAAATCAACACCGCAAGAAGCGACGGCAACTGCAAAGAGGCAAGGCCACAAATGCCATGTCCCGAAGTGCAACCATTCGATAGTCTGGCGCCAAAACCCGTGATAAACCCACCCAATGACAACTGCCACCAGCTAACCGTCGTCTGAAACTGTTCACCGAGTGTAAAAAACCAGAGTACCGCGCCCAACACAAGACCAGCAGCATAGACTAACCGCCAGTCTCGCGAGGATAAGAATCGTTGCTGCTGAAAATGCCGACGACTAGAAAAGTAGGAAAGTGTTGTCGTAAAGAACGTGCTCATGCCACCAATCAAACCGGTCGTTACAAAAAGAAAGCTAACGGCGAAGCCTATTAACAATCCACCTGCAAGATAATGAGCAATTCCCAAAGGGAAGAGGATATCTATTAATGTCACGAGTATTTCCTGTTCAACCAAACTGATTTCTAAATTGGTTGTTCAGGCGGTAAATATCAAGGCCTTTACTGGCTATATAGATAGTATCCTTAGGAATATAGAACAGGTTCAAAAGACATGAAAGCACGTCTGACAATATTACTCCGCCTCGAATAGAAGCTCCCTTGCATCTTTGATCGCCTTATCAAAGTAATGCCAGTAGAAGTCTTCCGAATAGTATCCTGTCATTCTGGGTGCTAGCTCCACACCTTTTGCACCCAGAAAAAATAGGGTCGGTGTTCCGATGATTTGTAGCGGTGCGGTGATTTCGCCAGAAGACTTTGCAACGCCATCAAAATCTGTGACCATTCCGCCTTCCATGGAGAGTTCCCGGAGCATCACCAACGAATCATATTCATGGCTCTTCATCATCGGATGGAGAACATTCTTTTCAAGTCGCGCACAATAGGGGCATTCCGGTCGCGAAACATAGAGCAGGTAAACTTTTCCATCTTCGAGCGCCTGCAAACTTTCAATGGCCAGGTTTTCTGCCATGATAATTGATTCAGCCTGAACACTAACAACAACAGTAAAAAGAACAATTGCCGCGAGGAATCTTGAAAATTTCAGCAAAAGCGATTCAATCGCGCAAGAGTGCCTGGTCATCAAAAAGCTTCCATTTCCATTGTCTGGAATAATCGACCCGCATTCTTGACCGCAAGTTCCCGGTAAGTATTCAAGTGCGCATAGGCAGATTGATCGATTGCATAGGCATCATCCAGCCCACCATCATCGTCGAGTATTTCTTCGATCTTTGTGGTCAGAAACTGTAAATAACCCTGTGTCGTCCATCGCACAGTTTCAATATCTGTCGGCTCTCCATGGCCGGGAACAATGATCTCCGGTTTCAAAGACGCCATGACATTAAAGGACCTGATCCACGCCTCAACATTCGTATCCGGGAAGATCGCGAGAAGACGCTGGTGGAAGGCAATATCTCCTGATATCAGTATCTTTTCTTCTGGCAACCACAGGGAAATGTCACCCGGTGAGTGTGCAGGTCCAAATGATCGAAGCTCGATACGTGTTCCACCGGGTGTGATAGTCCAAAGATCTTCAAACTCATGTTTCGGTACAGCAACATAAGTACCCTCTGCCTTGTCACGATTAATCTTCTTCATCCGCTGCAGAATCTGTGAACCATGGATTCTCATTTCTTCAACAGCATGTTTATGGGCGATTAATTTTGCACCCTGGTCGCGCCAATAACTATTGCCGAGAAAAGAATGCCCCTGCCCATTTTCATCAGCCACCCAGATTATCTTCTGCTCTGTCACCTCACGAATAGCGAGATGTAATCGACGAGCAAGCTGATAGGTATCGCCACCATTGAAGACGACTACACCCTCATTGGTTACGACAAAACTGAGATTATTATTGTGCCCACCGTTTTCATAAGAAGGTGGCCCGGTTTCACCAATGGCCGAATAAACATTCTCTGCAATTTTCGTTAAGACAAGGGGAGACAAATTCTGCCCCGCAGAATTTGCTGATACACCCACCGGAACCAGGCAGACCAGGAGCAACAAAATAGTTTTGATTCGGTCCACCCTCATGTTTATTCTCGTGCAGATCTCCCTGTCAGGCCGCCATTAAAACACGCATTTTGGAACCAAATGAAGTCTATTCCGGTCCCTATTGAGCAGGCAAATATTAGTTTAACTTAATATTGTAAAATGCTAAATTACAAAAAGCCTA
>CAZAZB010000492.1:0-2991 GCA_964489485.1 uncultured Pseudomonadales bacterium
GTGGGTGATCTCATTCCTGCAACGCTGGCAGCATTTGGTATTATGACAGCAATACACCATGCCAATAAAACAGGTGAGGGGCAGTTTGTTGATGTCGCCATGTACGACGCCATACTCGCCATGTGCGAAAGAACAGTACCCCACTACTCTTATACGGGGCAGGTTCAAGGACTCGAAGGAAACGCACATCCAACACTTTGCCCGTTCGGGATATTTCCCGCTAACGATGGTTTTGTTGCCATCGCCTGTCCCGGTGAAAACTTCTGGACGGCCCTCTGCGAGGAGATGGGCAGACCAGAGCTGATCGATGATGAAAAGTATCGACGAAACTATAATCGTTCACAGAATATGGAGGAGTTGATTGCTATCATCTCCGCCTGGACGGCGAAATATTCGAAAACTGAGCTGACGATTAAGCTGGGTGGTAAGCTTCCTTTTGGCCCCGTCCAGGATACCGCTGACCTGTTTAAGGATCCTCATGTCGAAAAGAGAAATATGCTTGCGCTGGTGGATCAACCCGGTACTGACAGACAGTTCCACATTACCAACACACCCATCAAAATGACAAAGACACAAGGGGGCGTTCGACACCGGGCACCGCTTCTTGGCGAACATACAGAATCGGTCCTAAAAGCGATTGGTTACACGGAATCGCAGATTATGGCGTTGATTGAAGACAATGTGATCCAACGATATGAGAGCCGTACAGACCATTAACCTGAATCCAGTTTTATAGAACCTGATAGACAAACAAAAGAGAAGAAAATGCCACGACCAAAAAGATTAAGGCGCTGCCAGCTATCCGTTCCGGGCAGCAGTAAAAAGATGATGACCAAAGCCGCTGCTCTGGAACTTGACCATGTCTTCCTGGATCTGGAAGACGCTGTTGCACCCAGTGCCAAAGCGTCTTCCAGGGGGATGATTGTCGAGGCACTAAACTCTCTTGAATGGAAACCCAGGACGCTATGCGTTCGCATTAATGATGTGGAAACAGAGTACTGTCACGACGACATCATTGAAATTGTCACCGGTGCGGGAGAGAAACTCGACACCATCATGCTGACCAAAGCGAAGAGTGCGCACGATGTGATGTTCGTTCATCTTTTATTGGATCAACTTGAGCAGAAACTGGGCTTGAAGAATCGTATCGGAATTGAATGCCTGATCGAAGAAGTCGAGGGCATGATGAACGTAAACGAAATTGCAGCATGTAGTGACCGATTGGAGTGCCTCGTATTCGGCATGGGCGACTATTCTGCCAGTCAGGGAATGAACCTTCGATCTGTTGGCGGGGATAGCAGTCACTACCCACCTGATCTATGGCACTACCCTCGCTACCAACTCACCATTGCCTGTCGCGCCAATGGCATCGACCCGGTCGATGGTCCTTTTGCTGACTTTAAGAATCCGGATGCTTTCAAAATCGAATGCGAACGCTCCAATGTACTTGGTATGGTAGGAAAGTGGGCGATTCACCCTGCACAAATCGAGACAGCGCAAGCAGCCTTTTCGCCGTCGAATAAAGCAGTGGAATCTGCCAGAAACCAGAAACAAGCCTACGAGGAAGCATTGCAACAAGGGCTGGGTGCGATCAATGTAGATGGCGTCATGGTTGATGCGGCGAGTGTACGAATACTCCAGAACACCATCGACAAAGCTGATCTGATTGGCATGTAATATCAACTTGTTAGACTGGCGAATTGTAGGCTGAACGGCACCATCACACGGTATCGTCATCAGGAATCAATCGCTGACAAAGGAACAGAATATGGTAATGGATCGCAGTGAAGATGCTGTTCTAACGGACAATCCGGGCTACATGACCGATGAGCGTAAAATGATCCAGGAGGTCGCCCGGGATTTCACCATGAAGGAAGTCCTACCGGTGGCTAACGAGCTGGATCCGGTGCAGGGAGAAATCCCGCTCGACCTTCGTCGCAAGATGGGCGAGATGGGGTATTTTGGCATTCGCATTCCAGAAGAACATGGCGGCATGGGGTTAGGTGTCTTTGAATACTGTCTCATCGCAGAAGAACTGGCGCGAGGCTGGATGAGCGTCGCCAGCATTATTGCCCGCGCTGGTGGCGTGATGGGTGTCGTTGGTTGGCCACTTGAAAAACGCCTGGCACTCACAAAAAAAGCTGCACAGGGGGAATACCTGGCAGCTGTGTCACTTTCTGAGCCGGATGCTGGTTCCGATCTTGCCGCGATCAATTGTCGTGCGGTCCTGGAGGGCGATGAATGGGTTATTACGGGCAATAAATATTGGTGTACCTTCGCAGATGGCGCAGACTATATTTCAGTACTCTGCCGGGTCGAAGGTGATCCCGATCAAAAACATCTAGGTCTTCGAACTTTTATTATTGAAAAACCAAGAGGGGAGTTACCCCAGGGATGTCAGGGCTCGCCGATTCCCAAGATTGGATATTTTGGTTGGAAGACATTCGAACTGGCTTTTGATGGCTGCCGGATTCCCAAAGGGAATATTGTAGGCGGCGATGGTACAGAAGGCTTCAAGACAACAGTGAGTGGGCTGGAAGTTGCCCGCGCCCATACCGCCGCACGCGCCATTGGCCTCGCCCGTGGCGCGCTTGAAGATGCAATAGCCTATTCAAAGGAGAGGGTTCAATTCAAACAGCCAATCTCCGATTTCCAGGAGACTCGATTCAAGATCGCAAGAATGGCATCTGAAATTGAAGCCGCTCGCCAACTGATGTACCACGTCGCGACACAGCTCGATAATCGTGAGAGACTGGACAAGGAAGCTGCCATGGTCAAATGGTATGCATCAGAAATGGCAGAGCGTGTGACATCCGATGCGCTGCAGATATTCGGTGGTGCGGGTTATACCAAGCTCCATGCGGTAGAAAGGTACTGGCGAGATGCGAGGCTCACCAAGATATTTGAAGGCACATCAGAAATACAGCTGCGCATTATCTCCGATCGTATTTTGGGCAAACCCACCGACCGACAAAAAAGATAGAGATGGAA
>CAZAZB010000493.1:0-2990 GCA_964489485.1 uncultured Pseudomonadales bacterium
CACACTGCCAGAGACTTTTTAACCGTATCTGCACTCACCTGCTGAATGGTTTTTCTAACCGTTGGAACCGTTTTTCCCGGGCTGAATTCTCTTGCGATGAAGCTGGTACCTTTCGGAGTGTCCTTTACCTTTATCTGGTTCTGTACGCCAAACGCGTTCTTCATCGAGCCGGAGAGCTGTTTGTACTTGGCGACGTCCATTTCAGAGAACGACAGCAGAAGTACAAAAAAGGACAGCAACAGCGACATGAGGTCGGCAAAGGTGGTTATCCAGCCACCTCCACTTCCACCCTCATCGTCCATTTCGTCCATCTCAACCATGGCGATTTCTTACTGCTCTATTGTGTCGTGTTAATGATCGAGCACCTTCGTCATCACTGACTCAGGACAGATCGACCAGCAAAGGGTTAGAATTTCTCTCTCAGGCTGCATAGGAAAGGTGCTCCCGGCTACGTTATGCGGCCTGTTTCAGTTCTGAAACTTCCGCATCCTGATTATCGGGTAGCTCGCGTCGGCTGGGGGCCAGATAGGCTTTTAGCATACCTTCAAGCATTCTTGTATTATATCCCTCACCCACTGCCAGTACGCCATCGATACAGATGCTGCTCAGTTTAGCCTCTTCAGTTCTGCGCAACTTCAGCTTGTCTGCTATGGGCAGGGCAATCACATTGGCAATTACCGCTCCATACAATGTTGTTAGCAGCGCGACGGCCATAGCCGGACCGATCTGTTTCGGGTCATCCATCGCCGAAAGCATTTGCACCAGACCGATCAGGGTGCCAATCATTCCCATCGCTGGCGCCACATCACCCAGCGCAGAAAAGACCTTCGCACCCCAGTTGTGACGATCTGCAGTCTCTCGCATATCGCGTTCAAGCATCGCCCTGATCTCTTCTGTACTAACCCCGTCTACCAGTAGACCGATACCCCGTTGCAGAAACTGGTTATCACTAACCTGATCCTGAAGGGCCAGCAGACCCTCACGGCGAGATACTTCGCTCATCTGGATAAGTTCAGCAATTAACCCTTCCCGTGACTGCAGTCTGTTGGCAAACGCCCGGGTTGCAACCTTGAAGGCACCCAGTGATTGCATGAGATTGAACTTGATCAGTACCACCAGCAGGCTTCCGCAGACTACGATGAGCAGGGATGGTACATTCAGAAAAATACCCGCAGAGCCACCTGTCACGATGGCTGCAGCAATGACGGCGCACGCTCCGATTAGTCCCAGTAATGTCGCAATATCCACAATAAGCCTCTCTACCCAGGATAGGAGAAATTTCTAGCGGGGCAGTGTCTGCCCCTGTTAAGCACTTTATCGGCCGTGTGAATCAAATCTGTAGGGGGGAAAATGAAGCTGGAACGAAAGAAAATTGGGGTCGGTAATTTCGGAGATGATTCTCAATCTCCCGCCACATTTCGGGCAGAGCAAAATCCGAAGGCGGCCCCATCACATCAAAGACCCGTCTGCTCACTAGACGGACCATTGCCAGCATATTAAAGCAGATGAACGTTGCTGTATTCAGTTTATATCGAACGAATCCAGAGGATTTTATTTCTAAAGTCTCAGTGCTGATTAACGAGCAAAAAGCGACGACGATCATCGAGCATTTATCTTACGACCCACTGGATGAAGCTTATGGCTCTGAAATATTTACAGCAGATAAGCCAAAGGAAGATTTCAGCAAAGCCATACCCGTTAATCAGCACATTTACGATTATGTGTTCACAGATTCGAAAACAGAAACGCAGTTTGTTCAAGCCCTTGATACAAGTGCTGAGGTGGTTGTCTATGCAAAACTTCCAAGAGGTTTTTCAATCCCAACACCAGTTGGTAGCTATAACCCTGATTGGGCCATTTCCTTTAAAGAAGGCCCGGTAAAGCACGTTTATTTTATTGCTGAGACCAAGGGATCAATGAGTTCTTTGCAGCTTAAAGAAATAGAAAAGTACTGGGCACAGCGATTGAAAAGGGTCTTCAATATAGAGATAGAGAATTGTGAGAAGTGTGGTGGCAGAATGAAGGTTATCGCGTGTATTGAAGAACCAGACGTAATAGAAAAATTTTGGAGCATCTCGGGCTAGATACTGGATCAGATGAAGTCGCTCTTGCACTGACTCTTGCGTTAACTCTTGCACCTAACAGTTCCTTTTTCTGCGCCCTGCTAGTCGGGAAAATTAAAGGCAGGCTGAATCGTCTCTTGTTCAGTACGGGATAGCCCTACGGCTGCGGCTTCTTTCTGCCAGCGAGATACGGCCTTGCCTACCTCAGTTAGTATGTTGAGCGCAGGCTTATGTTTTAACTGAAAAAGATTGGCGACCGATAGAGCAAGGCCAAAATCCAGGGCATTATCTGTTTCATTGATGTTTAGGTGTAGTCCACGCGAGCCTGGCTTTGCATTAAGGTCGTAGGCGGGTGACAGCACCCACCCTCCTTGCGTCAAAATAAACCCATGATTGCGTAAGTGATCATCAGAATTTGAAACACATATGCTGAAAACGATACGCCGCCATAGCTGTTCGAGGTCTGCGCGGGTATTCGCTCCACTATGAATCAGAAATTCAGCAATTTCCAAATAACTCGCACCGGCATCATCGCCATCATAATAACCCAACTGAGTCATTGCGGAGGAGAAGTGGATGCGACTTTCTCGGGCTCGATCAAAACGTTGGGTTATAAAGGTTCTATAGCGCGACTCAAAATTCTTGATTTGGCAGGCGGACATACTTATGCCAGCGGCAACCGCTAGTTTGTGGACAACATACTCCCATGCAGCGACATCATGATCGTCATGCTCCCCTGGAAACTTTGCAATCCATAGATTGCCATATTCATCTACTACAGAGGCTTTAGGGCGTGCGCCACCAAGTGATGATCCCGGTGAGATTAGCATGGCGATCCATTGAGCTATGTCTGGGTCATCCAGGTAGTCTCCAGAGAGCACCTGGTGCGCTGCATGCTCAAGAGCCCCCAACGAGGAAAATGGTGGC
>CAZAZB010000494.1:0-2982 GCA_964489485.1 uncultured Pseudomonadales bacterium
GGAATTGGCAACTGCGTAATCCCGACGGGTATGCAGAGACCTGAACAGATGCGCCGCGAGTTGTCTTCGTTTCGATTGGCGCCTTTTAGACCGGGAACCTTACACCAGGATCGTTAGACAAAGACCTTTACTACAAGATCGTTACAACAAGATCGTTACAACATGAACAATACCGATAAATCCAGCCCTACAAATCGACTCGGTACATTCCCGCCCTATTGGTGCCATCTTCCCGTTCCGTTGTCACATACAGGTGTTTTCTATCTCCTGTGATTAGACCAGCTTCTTGCTGGGCTACCGGGGGCAAGGGAATACGATCGGGGATATTGGCAAAAGCCTGAATCCAGTTTTGTCGCCATCCTTTCTTATATAAGTACGCATCCTTGTAAGTGAACACAACTGCAGTATTGCCCTGCAGATCGAATGCTGTGGGTCTCGACTTTGTATGGCCGAATTTGCTCGATTCCCATCTATCTTGTTCATTGGGTTGAGGAATTGTACGTAGCAGCGCGATGCGGCTAGCCGTAACCAGACCTTCAGCCGGTCTTAGGGGGACCTGAAAAACCTCTGCCGGGATGACCGTTTTACTAAGCAACAGGACAGTCCCGTTTTTTTCATCCACAGCAACAGATTCCACATCCCTGTATCCATGGGGGTATCTGACAGAAAAGGACCATTCAATCGGGATGACGGCATTGGCTGCCAGGGTCTCAGGATCTGGTTCGCGAATCACGACCAGACTGACCGTAGGTCGCCATTTGAAATTATCACCTGTATCAGCGATCAATAGGTAGGCCATGCCGTCATATTGGAACGAGGCAAGATCTTCCCAATCCACATTACTTTCCACTCCAACCTGCCAGAACCCCAGATCAGCACCTTTCTTGTTCAGAGCGAAAAGCTGCGGATCATTTCCGCTATCATTAATAGCAAAAAAGACATCACGGTTAAGCGTAGATTGTGCAATGCCACTCGCTTCTGTGAGTTTATGGTTTTCCAAATCACCAACCCAGGTCACCGTACGCCTGACAACAGGTACTTCCCCTTCATCAATAGTTGTACCAGTGGGTTCAGCAGAAAAGTAAGTATTCAAGGCATTGACGACATCATAACCATGGTAAAAGCCGATAAGGGAATAGTAAATAATAGGAGAAGCGATGATCAGAAAAATCAACAAGATGAGAGTAAATATTATCTTCACCTGGTCCGCTCCCACACAACTATCTCTATGTGCTTATGTATTAATAGACTCATTGGCCAACGATTTCATCCACCAGAGATTTTGAACAGGAAATGCACTTCACTTGAAGAGCCAAATTCTTCGAGAAAAGGATCGTGAATAATTTCACCATCGATTGCTATGGCCATCTTTCGAATTTCATCCGTGAGAAGAGAGGAATAGATTTCTTTGAGTTCCGTAACCAGTTCTCGATAATTTGTTGCAGAAACAGATATATCCGATTCACCAGTGAACCGTTGCAACTCACTGGTGAAGTGAACCGTCGCCATACTCCGAACTACTCCTGATTCCTTTACTGCAAACCGATACTAATTCACGCTGAACGTCATTAACGATTTCAACGAATGCTCGACCCTATCCGGCATCTTGAATCGCTTTCAAAACCCGCGGTGGAGAACAGGGAAGATCCGTGAGACGAACATCAATGGCATCGCTAACAGCACTCGCCACGGCAGCAAGAGGTGGCACAATGCCAGTTTCGCCAACTCCACGCACACCAAAGGGATGAAATGAGTTAGGTACTTCCACAATAATAGTATCAATCATGGGTAAGTCTGACGCGAGTGGGATTCGGTAGTCGAGGAATCCGGCATTTTCCATCACGCCATCTTCATTGTAGATGTATTCCTCGTTCAACGCCCAACCAATTCCCTGAGCCGCTCCACCCTGATACTGGCCTTCCACATAACTTGGATGTATCGCCTTACCAGCGTCCTGAATTGCAGTGTATCGAATCACATCTGTCTTACCAGTATCCTTGTCTACCTCGACATCACAAAGATGAACGGCGAAACTTGGACCTGCACCGCGTGCATTTATATTGGCGGTTCCTGAAATTTGACCACCTGTTTTCTCGGCACCCTGGCAAATTTCAGCCACTGTTAATTTATCATCAGCTGCGGTATTGATCGCCACTCCATCGGCCCAGTTAACCTGCTCTGCTGTGACATTCCACACAGCCGCCGCTCGCTCTTTCAACTGACGAACGACATCCTGTGCTGCCTCGATAACGGCCATTCCGGTCGCAAATGTCGTTCTACTACCGCCCGTTGTTTGGTTGTAGGCGACATGCTCTGTATCAGCGACGATAGGCCTCAATTTAGACGTATCAATCCCTATTTCTTCGGCGGCCATCATTTGCATGGATGCTCTCGAACCGCCAATATCAGGGGAACCTTCGAGAATAGTTCCCGTTCCGTCAGGATTCATATTGATAATAACGCTGGACTGACCACCAATGTTAAACCAGAAACCAGCAGCTAAGCCTCTGCCCTGGTTTTTTTGAATGACAGACTTGTAGTGCGGCGAATTTTTCGCAGCTTCAAGGCATTCGACCAGGCCGACCCTTTTTAACTTGGGGCCATACACAGTTTGAGTTCCTTCTTTGGCAGCATTCTGCAGTCTGAATTCTATTGGATCCAGACCTAAGGTGGCGGCTAGTTCATTCATGGCCATTTCCGCCGCGTATTCCGCCTGGGGTGCGCCTGGCGCACGATAGGCAGCGACCTTCGCTTTGTTAACAACAACGTCGTACCCTTCAATGTAGATATTGTCTACATCATAAGGCGTGAAAACTGTCATACAGCCTGGCCCCATGGGAGAACCCTTGAAGGCACCAGCCTCAAAACAAAGTCGCGCAGACATGGCAGTGATAGTGCCGTCTTTTTTTGCACCGATCTTGATCGTGCTGCGAGTGGCAGAGCCAGGTCCTGATGCCCGGAACACTTCATCGCGTGTCATTG
>CAZAZB010000495.1:0-2968 GCA_964489485.1 uncultured Pseudomonadales bacterium
AGTCCATCGGGTAGATTACCCACCGCTCGACGAATCCTGAGAAGTGGTGTTAACCGATTAACAACCACAATAAAGACTCTTCGCATAGCGTTCTTCGGACAATTCAATGCACGAACACCATGCCAGGAATGTGGCCCACGGCTGAACAACAAGCTGTAGTTTCCAATCGCTTCTGAAGCCGCCACCACCTCCATGTCTTCGAATTCCGGGTTTCCGGGAAGTGTGTCCAGATTCTTGTCATCCAGCACAACTGTCTGCCCACCCCACTCGGCTTTCCAGTCTGCCGGGGTGTTAAGATAAAAAACCTGAGATCCATATTTACGGGCGGCGTCAAGATGAGGTGAAACGGAACATCCCGCCGGTGCATAGTGCCAGTGACAATTGATATCAAAACGACTAATACCAAACATTCTACAAATAAATTCACGGTATACCGGCCCCCTGAGTTCCTCGATAAACGCTTGCCAGTTTTCATGGACATCCAGCCCCTCAACATATTCCAGCACATAACGGTCATGGGATTTCTGGCGATGCTTACGTTGGTAATCGAAGCTGCGAGCAAAAAGAGAAACATTTGGTAGCGTATCTATCAGCGTTCTGTGACCAATATCGGTCAGTACACCCGCGGGGTTAAGCCACGGAAAGGGCTTGCGCTGCTGAAATTCATTCTCTTTTAGACATTCAAGCTTTTCTGTATTCAGGTATTTCACATGACACTCCTGACATTATTTATTTGTGGTCCTGTCATGCATGCACTCCTGATACACGGTTTTCATCTACCTGGACTCCATCATCATTCAAATCACAGGTTTCAGAACAACCCAGCCTCCTGCGTACCTCACTGGCCACTTCACCTGCAACTTGCAGACCGGGTGGATTGATTGCAACCACAGGCGCTCCAAATATGTGGATAGCACCCTCTCGAATCAAAGACTGGGTTAATGCATTCAGATCATGAGGAGGCCTGATGAACCCTCTCTCGAACAGGCGTGCACAAAAATATTCAATACCCTGTTGTGGCCTGACGGTGCCGCGTTTATTTAACGGCCGGGATTGTGAACAGGCAAACAGATATTCCCGAACCTGTTGGGTCGGGCGGGTCGATGATTGTGATAGTGATAGTGAATAGAAGTAAACCGGCTTTCCGGTCGCGGTGGCATCTGCAATAAGAGATTCATCACTACCTGCCACTATCAGGATGTCAGCGAGGTCCAGATAGGCAAGGCAGGCATCGTCGTCCATCCGATCAACTGGACGCGAAAAAATGTGGGTCGAGCTGCCGAGCCCGGAAACCAGCGCCCCCGCTACTCGCGGTTTAATATTTCGATCAATGATGGTGAAGACGGAAGCGCCTGCCAGATGGGCAAAGGTGCGTATCTCTTCACCCATCTGCCTCGCAGATTTTGCCGTCACAGACGAAGGCACATCCCGTGCCCCAAGCATAAGGACAATCCTGGGGCGGCGGGCCAACCCCAATAGCTGCGGCAATTTTTCCCGCGCTTGTGCTAACCGGTTCGGTGTTACCCGACTCAATTGGGTGATAGTTTCGATTCGATGCGGATGACGGGGCAATCGAAAATAGCCAGGACTAACAACAACATCGAAATCGTTAGGACTAGCATCTCCAACACTATCAATTCGAATCGTGTAAATATATCCTGAACTCTCTTTGCGCAATGTCTTCGCCCAGGCACCGGTACTCCGATTCGTTGCGATAACCAGATCAGGTTTTTCACATAAAGGGGCATCGGGTGCCTGATGAATTTCATAGGGCCATTTCAATGCTTCAGCCAGCGCTACAGCTTGCGCTGTGTCTACTGAATGTCCGTCACAGAGCACCCAGACTTTCCGCACTCTGCTATCGCAGCGATCTATCTGTCGCAAGCTACTGTTTTTCGAATCTGCATAAACAAGTTTGCACTGGATGTGGAGGTGTCGCATAGCTGCTGCTTCAAACCAGCCTTGCCACCAGTCAGGTTCGTGCCCTCTTGCCGCAAGGATGCTCCCATCGGACAATACGCTCGGAGAGCCTGCCTTATCGACCTCTAAATAGACAAATTGATTTGCCACATCAAACAAATTTTCCATCACCCAGGGCACATCCTCATCTGGGATATAGTTCAACGTATCTCGACACACAACGGCATCGAATGCTTCTGAAACGGGTAGATCCAGAAGTCGAAGTCGGGTCACTGCGATGTCACGATCCCGAATGAATGATTGATCCACCAGGTCATCTGGACCATTGCTGTCATCAACACTCAGTACGAGAAGCGTTCGCACATCCGACTGATTGATCATGCCTTGCAACGAAGCCCAATCAGATGGGCGATGGGCAACACGGCCTGGCGCATCAATTGTCGTCGGGCAATTGTTAAGTTGCAATTTTACTTTCGCATACTGCTCACTCGGACGTTCAGCCGTAAACACCTGGTACGCCGCTTTATTCGCAGATCGCTCCATTTCATACCAGATGTGACCCACAGGGTTATTCTGGTAAACAAAAAGATGCGGCAACGGATGCCAGGGCTGTGTATGGAGAATCGTCCAGTGCAGAAGCTTTGATCGCCCCGGAACATATTCCTCGTCTCGGGCATTCCACTCCCCGGGAAGATCACCACGTAACCCGCCATCCGCATCGACCCTGGCCAACAGCTGATTCTTCTTGCCATGCTTTGCACCCTCTTCAGTCCAGACCGACGCCATTCGCTCACAATCAATCAACATGACAGCAGTATCCAACAGTGCGCTCGATGTGAGCGGTGGTACTGTCAGGACGCCACACTCACCCATATCCGTGTCAAATAATTCGGCTGGGTCTGCTAGATAAGCCTGATCGACATCATTCCAAATAGCTTTCCCCTTACCACCTGCGAACCAGGGAATGGCAAAGCGGTAATTGGTAAACCCCGTCAACCATCGACGCCGGTCGAATCCGGCCAGTTCCTTCATAATATAGATCTCATAG
>CAZAZB010000496.1:0-2950 GCA_964489485.1 uncultured Pseudomonadales bacterium
GTTGGATTGTGTATTTTTGCCGGCGTTATTTTGGGAAACCTGGTACCCCGGTTATTCGAAATCATCGCCAGTTTGGAGTTCGCTCATGTGAACCTGGTTGTTGCAGTCTTTATCTGGGTCATGATCTTTCCAATGATGGTGCAGATAGACTTTTCGTCATTGAAAGATGTTGGTAAGAAACCTAAAGGACTTTTCCTGACACTGGTTGTTAACTGGTTGATTAAACCATTCACGATGGCGGCGCTGGGATGGTTGTTCTTCAAGGTCATCTTTGCTGACTTGGTCGATCCGCAATCTGCTTCCGAGTATATCGCCGGTATGATTCTGTTGGGTGTTGCACCCTGTACCGCCATGGTATTTGTCTGGAGCCAAATGACAAAAGGTGATCCGAACTACACGCTGGTGCAGGTTTCGGTCAATGACATCATCATGATATTTGCCTTCGCACCCCTGGCGACTTTTCTATTGGGTGTGAGTGATATCCATGTTCCCTGGGAAACACTTCTCTTGTCGGTTGTGCTTTATGTGGTGTTGCCACTTGTGGCGGGCGCTGCCACCCGGCATCGTCTGGAGGCGAAACGGGGCGGTCATGGAATAGAAGAATTCGTTGGGCGATTGAAACCCTGGTCAGTGGTTGGGTTGCTGGCAACGGTTGTTTTACTTTTTGGTTTCCAGGCCGGGCGCATTGTTGACCAGCCTCTGGCCATTCTGTTGATCGCCATTCCGCTGTTGATTCAAACCTACTTGATTTTTCTTATTGCCTATCTGGGAGCCAAAGCATTAAGCCTTCCTCACAACATCGCGGCGCCGGCATGTTTGATTGGTACATCCAACTTTTTTGAACTGGCTGTGGCAGTGGCAATATCGTTATTCGGCTTACACTCAGGCGCAGCACTAGCAACAGTAGTGGGTGTCCTGGTGGAAGTGCCAGTGATGTTAACCCTGGTTGCTATTGTGAACGGCACCAGAGGATGGTTTACGGCAGAGTAACATCATCCCGAGCTGCGTGGGCGTGACCTGGATGTGGTACAACTATAGTTGATGGAACCAGCAACTAACGGTAACCATCCTGCACCGGTCTCCTGGGAAGCATCCACCAGAGTGCATCACAGGCACTGATCAGTTCTTCATCAAGCTGAAGATTCAGCGCTTCAATATTTGCCGCCAGTTGTTCGGGTTTTGAAGCACCAATAATGGCAGAGGAAATACCCGGCTGAGACAAGACCCATGCAACGGCCACAGACACCATATTCAGCCCCTCCGCAGTTACAACTTCTTTTAATTTTTCTACCGCTGCAAACTGACTGTCATGCCAGTATCTTGCTTGATATCGATCCGCAGCGGTGCCCAGGGTAAATCTGGTACCCGCCTCCGGGTCCTGACCGGGCAGATACTTGCCGGACAAGAAGCCGCCTGCTAACGGATTATAAACCAGTACACCGGTGCCGGTATCACGGCATAGGGGTAACAATTCTGTCTCTATATCACGGTACAGCATGTTGTATCGGGGTTGTACCGATGCGTAGCCACTCACCCCGAGCTTGTCGGCAGCACGCATTGCCTGCCCCAATCGCCAGGCGGGATAATTTGAACAACCGATATATCGAACTTTTCCAGCTGTCACAAGATCTTCAAAGGCGCGAAGTGTTTCCTCTATCGGTGTAAATGGATCAAAGCCGTGAGACTGATAAAGATCGACATAGTCGGTGCCCAGTCGTCGTAAACTATTGTCGATCGATTCCATTATATGTTGTCGCGACAACCCCCAATTGTTAGGCCCGCCCCTTGTCGGCGCATAACATTTGGTGGCGATTATCAGATCCTGGCGATTAGCCTTATCCTTTATCCATCTTCCAAGGATGGATTCAGTGTCGCCGATAGTTTCCCGCGTGCCACCCAGTGGATAGGCGTCCGAGGTATCAAGAAAATTCAATCCGCTATCAAATGCCGTGTCCAGTATGACCCGGGACTGATCTTCACCCACCTGCAAGCCAAATGTCATGGTGCCAAGGCAAAGTGCCGGTACTTCCAGACCGTGCCGCCCGAGTCGTCTTTTTTCCACGTGTCTTACTCCTGTTCAGATTCCAAGACGATCATATTCTTCTCTAGCTGTATGTGAAAGCGTCAGGGCCGCACATTACAAAAAGTCTGGAAAAGCCCGGAAAAAGCCTGCACTGTCGATATCCAATAGTGTATATACTCCAGAGGCCCACTAAAAAGAGGAGAGCACAATGGCGCAATACGATCTCATGATAAAAGGTGGCAGGTTAATAGATGGTTCGGGTGCGGCTGAACGTGTTGCGGATGTGGCCATTAAAGATGGTCAGATTGCAGCTGTTGGACATTTGCATGAGTCCGCATTGGAAGAGATTGATGCAGAAGGCGCGCTCGTGACGCCGGGCTTTGTTGATATTCATACACACTATGATGGCCAGGCGACCTGGGCTAATCGACTTAATCCTTCCAGCCATCACGGTGTGACCACTGTTGTCATGGGCAATTGTGGTGTCGGTTTTGCCCCTTGTCGACCAGACGATCACGACCGGCTCATTGAGTTGATGGAAGGCGTTGAGGATATTCCCGGTGCGGCATTGCACGAGGGGCTACCCTGGGCGTGGGAATCCTTTCCCGAGTACATGGATTATCTTGCCTCACGACACTTCGATATGGATATTGCGGCGCAGCTTCCTCACGGTGCGCTACGCGTTTATGTCATGGGGGACAGAGGCGCAAGGCGCGAGCTTGCCAATACGGACGACATCGCCGAAATGCGCCGATTAACAACCGAGGCGATTCAGGCCGGTGCACTCGGATTCACCAGTTCGCGCACACTCAACCATCGAAGCAGCAAAGGTGAACCGACCCCGTCCCTCAATGCTGCACAAAACGAGCTCGTTGCTATTGGTGCGGGGGTAGGCGATGCAGGTGCCGGTGTGCTGGAAATGATCTC
>CAZAZB010000497.1:0-2945 GCA_964489485.1 uncultured Pseudomonadales bacterium
CATCGAGTTTGGTGAGAGACTTACGCACGGTAAGTTCACAGAAATTTCATGTCATATTCTGGACATTGAGTGTGACTGTTTCGCCTGCTAACGGCATAACGGGTTCATCCGCTACACCATCAGCTACACTATATAAACTCCACCCGAGGATGGTTAACCCTAACAAACCGACGAGCGCTGTAATCTTCAAATACATTGATTGACTCCATTATTATCGAAAAAATAATTACAAAAATTAAACTACTCCATCCATTCCATCGGCACATACTGTGCCGCTATTGCAGCCAGGACCAGCAGCGTGGCTGCAAAAAGCGCACCTTTCACGAATCGCCGGGAAATGGGATTGGCACAGACATCGCCGTCATTGCAGTCGGCTTTCGCTTTGAAATAAACGAGGTAATAGCCATAGCCGAGAAAACCGAAGGTGATTGCTGTAAAAAAAGGCTGATAGGGTGCCATTGCGGTGAGATTTCCCATCCACGCGCCCCCGATTCCCATACTGATAAAGAGCAGGGGTAGAATGCAACAAGAGGAGGCGAGAATAGCGCCAACAATTCCTCCGGCTGCCATCCAGTTCGATGTTGCCTGGCTATCAGGGCTTCTTGATAGTGTGTCCTTGTCTATTTCGGACATTAGATTGATCCTGTTTCGTTACCAATCGCGCTATGATAAAACCTGTAGTAGCTACAGTATCAAGCGGAAATTGATCTAATGACAAATAAAGTGCCACTTTCACAGCAGTCATGGGTCACCATAGGTGTTCTATCGACAAAGACCGGCGTTAACATCGAAACCATTCGATATTACGAAAAAGAAGGGATTCTACCGAAGCCAGCGAGAAGTTCAGGCGGCCATCGGCTATACAGCGAAGATGACATCAAACGTCTGTTCTTTGTTCGTAGAAGTCGGGAGTTGGGTTTTTCCATTAAGGAAATCAACAGCCTGCTTAGCCTGGTGCATATAGGGGAATACACCTGTGCAGCGGTTCATGACCTCACCGTACAACATGCCGAAGAGATCAGTCAGAAAATAAAGGACCTGCAGAAGATGGAACAGGTGTTGCTGGAGATGGCGGCGGAGTGTAGCCAGGGTGATATTCCGGAGTGTCCTATTGTCGATACCTTATTTGAATTGGATCATTGATGAGGGATTCTGGAAGGTATCTGATTGAGCATTCGTAACCGTTCGCCGACTGGTAGATCAGAACTAACTGATTCCTCGGCACGATTGCCCCTCCTGTTTAGGGGGTGTCAGTTGCCTGCTAAAGATGCCAATATCCTTCGATCTCCAGAGGATATTAGTATGGTCAGGTTCAATACGGTTCTTTTGTTGGCAAGTTTGCTCTTGGTAGGCTGTGACAATCCAGCAGATAGTCGAGGTAATATTGAAGCGCCTGTCGAGATCGTCACCTCTGCCGTAAGCGTTCAGGGTGCTGGTGTCAAAGGCCCACTGATCTCCGCACTGGTGAGTGCATACCAGTTGGACCCGAATGCTGAAAATCTCCTGGGTGAATTAATTGATAGCGGTGTAACAGGTGACGATGCCGCTATACAGGATCTGGAAATACCAGGGTCTGCAACGGGCCTCATACTTCTTGAGTTTATAAGTGATGACTCAACCGTCGATAACAATAGTGGCACTGCCCCTGTTTTAAACCGTTTGGTGACAGTAATCCCTACAATGCAAATACTGGAATCGTTGGTTTATGCCACTCCGCTGACGACCCTCGCGGTGAGTATCGCACAAATCAATGCTGATTCAGGCACGCCCCCTTATGGAGGAAATGATGATGGCGTGATCACTGAGGAAGAATTTACAAGTGCACTAATAGTTGCCGGGGCTCAGGTAGTCTCCAGCCTGGGCTTTGGATTACAGCGCGAAACAGACATATTTACAGCGCCTCCTGTACTTAACGAGGAGACAGAAACCCCTGCGCAACAGGGCGATGTTCTGGCATACAGACAGGCAATCGAGATATTTTCTGCTCTGTTGGTTTCCACCGTCGAAAGTGCTGATAGCAGTAATCCTGATAGTGCAATTATAGAAGACGACATACTCTCTGCATTGGCAGCAGATCTTTCAGATGGCTCCTTTGATTCCATGCGCGACGGCGAGGAGATTCAGCAATTCACCGATGTGCAGGACCTGACAGAGATTCTATCCACTGATCCCGCAGATTTAATGATTCCCGGAACGGATACAGCCATTTCCGAACTTGCCGACATTCTGGTGGGTGAGACAGACATCACCGGAGTGGCTGTAGACAGCGCAGCAATCGCTGACAGAACCGTTGAGGTGGTGTTGTCAACGGTGCGGTTTGCTAGTGATATTGATGGCGACTTGGTCAGTGATGCGGATGATGCCTTTCCACTTGATGCAGAAGAAACCACCGACAGCGACGAAGACGGGACAGGTAACAATGCCGATCTGGACGATGACGGTGATGGTACCCCGGATATAGAAGATCTATTTCCACTCGATGCAACAGAGACACGTGATACAGATGGCGATGGTGAGGGAGATAATAGCGATGAAGACGACGATGGTGATGGCGTGTCCGATTCTCAAGATGCGTTTCCAAACGACTCGACTGAGGACAGTGACGCAGACGGAGATGGCGTAGGGGATAACAGTGATGAAGATGATGATGGTGATAAAACACCGGACAGCGGCGATGCCTTTCCTTTCGATGCAACAGAATCAATTGACACCGATGGAGATGGTATAGGCAACAACGAAGATTCCGACGATGATGGTGATGGTGTCGACGACGAGAATGACGCTTTCCCCCTTAATTCTGCCGAAACCCTTGATACAGACAGGGACGGTGTTGGCAACAATGCTGATACTGATGATGATGGTGATGGTTTACTGGATACGGAAGAGGAATTTCCGCTCGATGCCACCAAAGGGAACAAGATTGAAGATATTGAGGATGCACCAAC
>CAZAZB010000498.1:0-2928 GCA_964489485.1 uncultured Pseudomonadales bacterium
GCCCAAAGTGCTGAAACAAATACGACTGCACCAATGGGACCCATGAAACTCCGCTCTAAACCAGATAACAAAAAACCTCGGAAAAACAGTTCTTCCAGAACAGGAGCAAGAACAATGAAGGCAAGCAGAAACAACCAGACATCACCCATGGACAAGTAGGTATCAATAGCAAAAGCAGTATTTATTGGCAATTCATACGTTATCTTTACCACATCAATTATGGTGCCCAGCAGGATAGCTGACAACACCCATTTTAATATCACCCATTTTTCTGTGGACTTCAACGCAAGATAGTCACTAACAACCGACCCGCGCTTCAATTTTATAACACCAAACAACATTGGTATTAACACAACAGCTACTGCTATCGTTGCAATGGCGAGTCGGGACCCATCGCTGCGAGCCCCTTTTAGAACAACGTATGCTTGCTCGACTGAGATTCCCGGATACTGATGGGCTATTGATACTCCAATTGAAACAGTTTGTACAATGGCATAAGCCATCACAAGTACCATTGCACACAGTAATGTGCCAAGGACACCCCAGCGAGCGGGGGTATTCGTTGTATTTACTTTCTGGTCTGTCACTTCACCCATCCTGGTCAAAACATACTGTTAGCATCCGAAAATAGAAGGAGAACCTGAACTATTGTTTGAACAGAAAATCCACACACCTTCGGGTGTATCTGGTTTAGCCGCTAATGTTGTAGCTCCTTCAACATGTGTTCTTTTACCAGCATCCTCTCAAGCATCTCGAACAGCAACTCGGCAATAATGGCAAGACCCGCGGCAGGGAGGGCACCCTGCAAGATCAGGTTTGTGTCATTCAATGCGAGGCCCGTGACAATGGGTTCGCCCAGCCCGCCAGCACCGATAAATGCCGCAAGGGTTGCCGTGCCAATGCTGATAATAGCCGCCGTCTTAATGCCTGATAAAATATGTGGCAGGGCAAGTGGCACAAGCACATACCGCAGTTGTTGTAGTCTTGTTAAACCTATCGCCTCCGCGATTCGCTTTAACAGTGGGTCGATGGAAATGAGTGCCGTGATGGTATTTCTAAGGATCGGTAGAATGGAGTAAAGGAACAACGCGATGATGGCAGGCACCTGTCCCAGACCGAAAATCGGTATCATTAATGCCAACAACGCGATTGAAGGTACAGTTTGCATTAGCCCGGCGATGTAAACGGTTGCCCTTGCTAACCTGGGTTTCCTGAAAACAAAAATACCTATTGGCAGACCAAAAAGACAACCCAGGAAAAGTGCGATTGTCGTTAGCTTCAAATGGACGATCGTGTTCCGGACAAGAGATTTTAGTACTGTATTATCGTCAACAACAGTATCACCCAATTTTTCTTCCATAAGAAACTGATGGGCAACCTGTGCGAAAGATTTACCTTCAACCACAACCTCCGCATTCAGGGCGCGCATTCGATCGTCATCAATGAGACCTTCCAGGCGCCCCAGAATGCTAACGACATCCCCGGATACACCTTGCCTTAGCAATGGTACCGCGTAGTATTGTGGGAAATAATTCTTGTCATCTACCAGCACGGTTAGCTGGTAGCGTTCCAGATCACCATCTGTTGAATAGGCATCGGTAATGTCTATCTTGCCATCGTCTATCGCTTGATAGGCAAGGCCGTGATCAATACCACCGGGTGTGTTATTCATGCCATAGGTAGAAGCAAGACCGGGCCAGCCGTCTTCACGGTTAAGAAATTCAAAACCAAAGGACATCGTTAGGCCTGTTACTTGCGCCAGTTCCGATACAGTCGAGATGCCGAGTTTTCGAGCAAGATCACTCTTGATTGCCATGGCATAGGTATTGTTAAAACCAAAAGAGTTCAGAATGAACAGCCCGCGGCTATCCAGTTCGTGATTTAGTTCTGTAATATCGGGTGCTTTTCCACTTTTCTTTAAGATGACCTGTTCCAGCGTCCCGGTGTACTCCACATAGAGATCAACTTCACCACTCCGTAGTGCCTCATAACAAACCAATGTGCCACCAAGGCCAAACTTGCGTTCTATTTCATAGCCCTCAACTTCCAGCAATTGCGACATAATCTCGGCGAGCAGGTAGTTTTCATTGAAGTTTTTACTGGCAATTCGAATAACGTCCTTCTCACCCGCAATCAGGGTGCTGCCACCGGCGACAAACAATGCCATGACCAGAAAAATGATAGCGGCTCGTCTCATGGGTCTAGTCCCCCACACTAAATAGTCGTTCGACGTAGGCATTGGCAGGCGCCGACCTTACTTCGTCAACACTACCTTCCTGCACAACTTCGCCTTGTCTAAGAATCACCAGCCGATCCGCCAGCTTCAGCGCTTCTCGCATATCATGCGTCACCAGGACAGTGGTACGGGACTCCGCTTTCTGTAGTGCAAGGAATTCATGGTGGATCGATTCTCTTGTGATGGGGTCCAGCGCCGAGAAGGGCTCATCCAGCAGCATCAAGGGAGGGTTAAGCATCATTGCCCGACACAGACCCACTCGTTGCTGTTGACCACCTGACAGGCTATGCGGAAAACGATCGGAAAAGTCACGGGTGAGATCGAGAAGATCTAGCAAATAGAAGTATCGTTCCTCAATCTCCTCTTCTGACCAACCTTCCAGTCTTGCAACCAGAACGATATTTTCACGCACTGTCATGTGCGGGAAGAGCCCTGCTCCCTGTACTGCATATCCCATCTTGCGCCTGAAGGCTGGCAGATCCTCCCTATTGATCTCACTCCCAAAAACCAGAACCTGTCCTTTCTCCGCGACCACCAGGCCATTAATAATCTGAAGCAGGGTCGATTTACCACTGCCGCTCTCACCAACCAATGCAGTTGTTAGCTGGCTTTCTATCGCGAGCGAGATATGCCGCACCACCTCAACGCCCGCATAAGATTTGGTGACGTCGTTAAAATTTATCGCGGTATCA
>CAZAZB010000499.1:0-2925 GCA_964489485.1 uncultured Pseudomonadales bacterium
GTTTGGGTCCGAAATCGTGCAGTGACAGATATCTTTGAACCGGGTTCAACCATGAAGCCCTTCACGGTAGCTGTTGCACTGACCAGTGGGCAGTACACCCCTGAATCCGTGATTGATACCGCCCCGGGATTTATCCGGGTTGGTACAAAAACAATTCGTGATCCGAGTAATCGAGGAAAATTGGATCTGGGCGGAATCATCGCCCGCTCCAGCCAGGTGGGCATTAGTAAGTTGGCACTCACACTCAATGAGTACAGCGTATGGGAAATGTTCCAGAGAGTCGGGCTTGGCCAGAGTACAGGCATAGGATTACCGGGAGAGCGTAATGGCTATCTTCCAAGTCATCGTCGCTGGAAGGATATTGAAAGGGTTACATTCGCCTATGGATATGGGTTAACTGCAACCCCGCTTCAGTTGGCTGCATCCTATCTAACGATTGCGTCGGGTGGTATTAAGCGCGAGGTCAGTGTGCTTAATGGCGGCGATGTCATCGAGAAGAGAATTTTTCCGGTAGAGATCGCCAATCAGCTCAAGAAAATGTTGGCGAGAGTTGTCACGGAAGGGACGGGTACCAAAGCAGCGATTGAATCTTATGATGTCGCGGGGAAAACCGGAACTGTTAGAAAGATAGGTAAAGAGGGATATCAGGATACGGAGCATATTGCATTCTTTGCCGGACTGACGCCTGTTGATTCGCCCAGATTGGTTGGGGTTGTGCTCATTAACGGCCCCAAAACGAGATCTTATGGTGGTGGTTCCATTGCTGCACCCGTGTTCTCGCGAGTGATGACGGAAGCACTGCGAATATTGAATGTTCCTCCGAATGTAGGCCCCATTCGTGAAAGAGGGGCGACATAGATGAGTATGATGCTAAGCGAGCTTCTGCCAGACGAATCGAAACTGCCTGACATTGTTGTCCAGGGTCTTGCCAATGACTCCCGGAAGGTTCGCGCTGGAGATCTATTCCTGGCCGCGCCGGGGATTACCGTCGATGGTCGCAAGTTCATCCGCGCAGCCGAAGAGAAGAGAGCCGTTGCAATCTTGTGTGAACCACCGGTGCCTCACAAAACTATCGGCATCCCCGTCGTAGAACTCAATGGTGTTCGGCAATTGACGGGCGCTATTGCCAGTCGTTTCCATGGGAATCCGTCAGAAAAATTATTGGTTATTGCTATTACCGGCACTAATGGAAAAACATCCTGCTCTCACTTTATTGCCCATGCGCTGACATCGCTGAACCTGAAATGTGGTGTCATTGGTACCATCGGTGTGGGTGTTCCAGGTGAACTGCGTGAGAACCCCATGACCACACCTGACCCTCTAGATTTACAGGGCTACCTGGCAAAATTCGTCGAAGATGGCTGTCGTGCAGTGACTCTAGAGGCATCCTCGCATGGATTGGAGCAGAGTAGATTAAATGGCACGAAGGTTGATACAGCCATTTTCACTAACATCACCAGAGATCATCTCGACTACCATCCATCGTTCAGAGACTATTTGGATGCGAAGAAGTCACTCTTTCGATTTGACGGACTCAAGGTCGCCATCATCAACATGGATGACGAGAGTAGTGAATCATTGCGTCATTGCGTCTCGGACAAGGTTGATATTTATACCATCAGTATCAATGACGCAACTGCTTCAATTTCGGGAAGTGATATAACGCCGAGCGAATCCGGGTTGAACTTTCAGCTATCAACTCCGTGGGGTACTGCTCACATCCATAGTAGGTTAATCGGGCACTTTAATGTGACCAATCTACTTACCGTCGCCGCAGTGCTGGGTTCCAAAGGCTATCTGATGGAGCAGATAACGGCAGCGCTCTCTGAAATCAACACAGTTAAGGGGCGAATGGAAGTCCTGGCCAAGGCTGGCCTACCGACCGCGATTATTGACTATGCACA
The DNA here is from genome assembly GCA_964489485.1 of uncultured Pseudomonadales bacterium. Classification (GTDB taxonomy): domain Bacteria; phylum Pseudomonadota; class Gammaproteobacteria; order Pseudomonadales; family Azotimanducaceae. The sequence continues at coordinate 1,905 of CAZAZB010000499.1, forward strand.
TACCCCCGATGCTCTGGAGAAAGCTCTCCTTGCAGCGCGAGAACATTGCAGAGGAAAGCTATGGTGCGTCATGGGTTGTGGTGGAGACAGAGATGTCGGTAAGCGGCCAGTGATGGGTGAGATTGCTTCACGGCTTTCAGATCATCTGGTCATCACTGATGACAATCCCAGAAGTGAATCCTCGATGGATATCGCCAAAGATATCTTTAAGGGTGCCCTGTCTGGTATGGAGATGGGTGCGGTTGCAGACGTAAAAATAGAAACTGATCGTAGAACGGCAATTCTGGGAGCGCTTGGTACAGCACACGCCGGAGACATTGTCGTGATTGCAGGGAAAGGACACGAGACCTATCAAGAAATCAACGGTGAAAGACTGACCTACAGCGATCATGCGGTTGTAGGAGATTTTTTTGGCAGCAGCATCTGAGAATGAGAATGTGGTTGAAAGGGGACATACAGTGATTATCGGGTTGGGAGAAACCGGATACTCAGTGGCCAGGTATCTGCACAATGCAGATATTCCTTTCACTGTGCTTGATGGTAATCCCGCGCCAAGACGCTTAAGAGAGCTTGAACAGTTGGTCCCGGGAATAAAGGTTGAGCAGATTTCAGTACAAGCATTACAGCATGCCAGCAAGATTATAGTGAGCCCCGGTGTTCCCTTGTCTTTGCCACCACTTCAACAGGCCCGTAATGAATCTATCGAGATGACCGGTGATGTCGCCATGTTTGGTGAACTTGCCAGAGCCCCGATTGCTGCGATTACCGGCTCAAATGGTAAAAGTACGGTGACCTCTATGGTCGGCGCCCTGGCGCACCGCCAGCTTAACAAGGTTGCAGTGGCGGGCAATATTGGCACGCCCTGCCTGGATGTACTCGATGAAGCGGTGCAGCTTTATGTGCTTGAAATATCCAGTTTCCAGCTAGAGTTAGCGACAGATTTACCCCTAAAGGTTGCCGCTCTCTTGAATTTGTCAGCAGACCATCTGGACCGGTATTCGAGTATAGGTCATTATTTTTC
>CAZAZB010000500.1:0-2913 GCA_964489485.1 uncultured Pseudomonadales bacterium
CCCACAAGGACGGCTGGCGACTATCAGGATCTCCACCTTCGGTATGAAAAGAGAACCACTCCAGTTTTCTTGTATTGACCCAGTATTCCACCTCTGCGGTGCCCAGAATTTCCTTCAGATAGGTATCGCTATCCAGTGCTTCTGCCGCGCTGGAAACAGAAGTGGGGAGGCGTTGCACATCGTCTGGTAGTCCCCAGGCAACATGATCAAATGTCTCTGGTGGGTTAATATTGTGCTTAACACCTGCAATGCCGCCAGCAAGAATGACAGCAATTCCGAGGTAAGGATTAAGGTCTCCTGCACCCAGGCGATGCTCTATTCGCGTGAGTCCGGGCGTCCGTGAAATCAATCGCAACGCTGTAGACTTGTTTTCGTCTCCCCAGGTTGGTGTCGCAGGTGCAGCGGTAAAATCACCCAGGCGTCGAAATGAGTTGATGGTCGGGCAAAGGTATGACATCGCTCCCGGCATTGTCTTGATGATCCCACCGATCCACTTAAGCAATAGATCAGAATAATTACCGTGCTTGTTTGCATCGAAAAAGACAGACTCACCCTCTTTTTGTAGCGAATGATGTATGTGCGTTCCATTGGAGTAGCCTGCAACAGGATGCGCCATAAATGTGGCGCTCATTTCCATGTCCACGGCGACTTCGTAGATAATCTGTTTTGTGCGCACAACTTCGTCTGCAACGGTGACAGGGTCACTTGGGGTCAGGTTTATTTCAATCTGACCAATGCCATTTTCATCATTCCATCCTTCCCACTCGATGCCCCACCAGTCCATTCTTCTGGTCACTTCATCCATGAAGGGCTTTGCATGATAGGCGTTGCGAAGGTAGTAGATAGTCTGGAGTTCTGATGCGCCAACAGGGTCAAGGTTTTGATACTTTTTTCGTTTAACTGCGGCGTAGGAATCTTTAAAAAGAAAAAACTCGATTTCACAAGTTGCCTTGATGGAGTACCCCATGCCAGCAATTTCACTAACAATTCGCTTCAGGTTGGTTCTTGGGCAAAGGTTGATGGGTGTGCCATCTACCTGCACGAAATCACCAATGCAATGGCCGAGATTGGCGTCAGTGCCATCTGAAATCAACGTATCCAGATCTGCTTTTATCGCGATATCTCCCAGGGTCTGATGTCTGAACTCATGCCAGAAGGTCAGGTGTGGGAGTCCGGATGGGTCCATGGCGAGTGCCATATCGGCAATGCCATGGCCTTCATCCAGGGTTTTCAGAAACTTTTTGCGATTGCAGTATTTTCCGAGTCCTATCCCTTCAAGGTTAGTGGCATGGGTTCTTATTACGTTGACGTGATGCCGGTCCAGCCAGGATTCAATATTGTCTTCACCTTTAAAACTATCTTCATCCTGAAAATTATCTTCGCCCTTAACACTCTCTGTTCCGGTCGGTTGCTCTGTTCCGGTCAATTGCTCTGCTCCGGTAAATCGTTCAGCATCATTATTGTTAATGTCTTTAGTCACGGTCAAGTTCTCCCAACATCAGCCTGAAGGTTGCTCCACTGAGAATGGTGACATATTGTAGAGAGCCTTTAACGGTTAAGTTTCCGCCCATTAGCTCTATGATCAACACGGAAGCACCGGTAAGAAGGCCTGTTAGACTTTCGGTGGAACCGCCTATCTCAATAACTGCTTCTCCATCGCCCACAACCAAATCTCTGTCTTCGTCTGTATTGATGAATCGAATTGCACCAGGCATGCCACCTAATGAATGGGTGATCGACCAAAAGTGTTCTGCATCGGCCAGCCAATTGGAGGCAGGAAAATTCAGAAATTTGCCGACGCGATAAGCGTAAAGAGGGTGGCGCACGAGTCCTTCGATTGACGGTTTATGATCCGGGTCGGTCATTTTCATAAAATCCAGGCGAATCACGATCATGGCACTCGGACTGACACCATGGCTCAGGGTGATTGTATTACCTTCAATCGCAATGGTCAGCGCCTGCGGGTCTGTCGTAGACGCAAGCGAAAAACAACCCTGAACAGAAGGGATTAATGCAGCATGGGCATGGTTGGAAATCGCCTTTGCCAATAAGGTATGAAAGATAAGAACGATAGGCACTGGATCTTCTTCCAACTTGAATACAATATTATTTGCCACAGGCAGTCTTTCCTGATTCTTGAGTGGAGTTGATGTGTATGAAATAATTCTAGAGGCTGGCAGGCTGGATTACAATTGTCATGGAAATGGTAGCCTGATCATTGTCTTAAGGAAAACAGGTATGTCAGACTCGCGATCTTTTTTCACGTTGAAGCCAGACTCAGCCATTAACAACCGCCGATGATCTCACCAGAGACCTATCAGATCCTCATGTATGCGATGCTATCGTTCGCACCTCTTGTCTTCTGTCTACTTTTTTTTGTTTCTGCGCCCTATGGCAGATTTGTCCGGCGAGGGTGGGGGCCGCAAATAGATGCCCGATTTGGCTGGATACTCATGGAAATGCCAGCATCTTTGTTGGTTGTTGTCATCATGCTAGGTCAGGTTGAGATGACGGCAGTGTTATGGGTATTCCTTTCTCTCTGGCAACTTCACTACTTCCATCGAGCCTTTATCTACCCGTTTACGTTGAGAGGCCGAAGAGTCATGCCGGTTGTTGTGGTCTTCATGGGCATGGCGTTCAATACAGTCAATGCAGTCTTAATTGCCTATTACTTTGTTTTTCATCAGGAAGACTATTCCAATAGTTGGTTTTTATCTCCCTGGTTCGCTAGTGGCCTTGCGCTTTTTCTGGGAGGCTATGTCATCACCAAAAAATCAGACAGGATTCTTCGAAACCTTCGAGAACCCGGAGAAAGTGATTACAAGATCCCACAGGGATTTATCTACCGGTATGTGAGCAGCCCAAACTATCTGGGAGAAATTATTCAATGGGCAGGTTGGACCATATTGACCT
>CAZAZB010000501.1:0-2905 GCA_964489485.1 uncultured Pseudomonadales bacterium
AATGCCATCATCGAATGCAAAAAATTAGTCCGGCGCGTCCAGACATTATCCATAGAAGAAGGATTTATCGAAACCTCGGACTGGAGCGCCAGGCTCTTCCGGTCTGACGAGGGCGCAGAGGGAATAGCTGCCTTTCGTGAAAAACGAAAACCCGCCTGGACAGTGAAAGAATAACCAAAACACTGGTGGTAACTCGCCAGTAACGCTGACTTTAACACTGCCAATAACAAATAGTGAGACACAGGAATCAACCATGACTGACACAATCAAAATCGCTAATTGCAGCGGCTATTATGGCGACAGACTGGCCGCAGCAAAAGAAATGGTAGATGGCGGTCCTATCGATGTTTTGACCGGTGACTATCTCGCAGAGCTCACCATGACCATTCTTTATAATCAACGGAAATCCAGAGGGGAACATCTGGGCTATGTGGGCACATTTCTAAAACAGGTTAAAGAAGTGGTCAGCACCTGTATTGAAAAGGATATAAAAATCGTTACCAACGCCGGCGGGCTGAACCCGAAAGGAATGGCGGAGGAGATCGAAAAAATCCTGCAAGAACAGGGATTAACGGCCAAGGTTGCCTATATTGATGGTGATGACCTGATGCCGAGAATTGAAGCACTGAAAGCGGGCGGTGAACCCTTTATCAATATGGACAAGGGCGTTCCACTTTCAGACACATCGAACGAGATAGTCACGGCAAACACTTACTTTGGTGCCTGGGCGATCAAGGAAGCGCTGGACCGGGGAGCAGACATTGTGGTCTGCCCGCGCGTTACCGATGCTGCGATTGTTATCGGTCCTGCCGCATGGAAATTCAACTGGCAACGCAACGACTACGATGCGCTGGCAGGAGCGCTCGCCGCCGGTCACATCATTGAATGTGGTGCACAGTGTTGTGGTGGCAATTACTCATTTTTTGAAGAGGTACCCAGCTTCATCAAGGTAGGATACCCCATTGCCGAGATTGAAGCAGATGGTAGCTTTACCGTCACAAAACATCCCGGCACTGGTGGTTTAATTTCTGTTGGCACCATCACTGCCCAGCTGTTGTATGAAATTTCAACGCCTGCCTACTACAATCCAGACGTCATCGCCCACTTCGATACCATGAATATCAAGCAGGCAGGTGATGATCGGGTATACGTCAGCGGTTGTCGTGGCAGCAGCCCACCACCCACCCATAAGGTCTGTATTAATACGCTTGGGAACTATCGAAATGGTATAGAAGTCCTGTTAACGGGTCTGGACATTGAAAAGAAAGCCGAGCTATACATCGATCAGATATTCAAGAATCTGGGAGGCCAGGAACAGTTCGATGAGGTTGAAATCCAGCTCATCAGAAGTGACCAGGAGAACCCTGCATCCAACGAAGTCGCTCATGCCGCGCTCAGGATTACCGTAACATCGAGCGACCCAAACAAGGTTGGCCGGCTATTCTCAGCCAAAATTACCGAATTGAGTCTTGCGACTATTCCAGGCAATACCGGTCGTGGCAACAGCATGGGTGGTGGCCAACCGACAATTGTCTACTGGCCTGCGCTGATCGATAGCAAGCATATTACAGAACGCCTGCATTTTAACGGAGAAGTCACTGAAATATTGCCAACCCAGCGCCTGGGACTCGATGATATCTACTATCAGGAAATACCCGTAACGATAGACAAGGCACCGGCAGGCAATGAGACCTCCATTCCATTCGGGCGATTATACGGTGCGCGTTCAGGTGATAAAGGCGGTTGCGCTAACTGTGGCGTATGGGCGCGAACCGATGCCGCTTACAGTTTTCTTTATGAATATTTGACAGTTGAGCAATTCAAAACCTTACTGCCTGATATGGCGCAGTATCAGATCGAACGATATGAAATTCCTAATCTCCGCGCATTGAATTTCTACATTCACGATGTATTAAAAGACGGTGTTTCATCGAACAACCGCATTGACGGTCAGGCGAAAACCCTTTGTGAATATTTAAGAGCCAAAACCATTGAAGCACCGCAGGTGTTGGTTGATGAGCTAAATGGTTAGCTTGAAAATCAGAGTCTTGTTCGAACAAGGCATCTGCTGGCTAGAAACGATTCGCAAGATATTAACCAATAAAAAATGACCAAGTAATTACCCTGAGTCCCAGTACATAAATGGAAACAAAGAAAACAATCTGTCCCCTGGATTGCCCAGATGCCTGTAGCATTATTGCTACCCTCGACGGTGAAAAAATAACCCGCATCGATGGAGACCCAGAGCACCCCTTCACTCAAGGGTTCCTGTGCAAAAAAGTCAGAACCTATCACGACAGGGTTCAATCAGATGACCGGGTACTCTATCCGCAGAAACGAGTAGGTAAAAAAGGCGAAGGGAAATTCGAGCGAATTTCCTGGGATGAAGCCTGGCAAATTATGGTGGACCGCCTGAGTGCCATCAAGCAAGAACATGGCGGCGAAGCGCTTCTGCCCTACTCCTATGCAGGCAATATGGGAAAGGTCAATTTTCATGCCGGCGACCCGTTTTTTAACCGCTATGGCGCTTCCCAACTCAAGCGAACCATCTGCTCAACTGCCGCAAAAGCGGGTTGGGCATTACACTATGGTCCAAAACCCGCCAGCACGCCGGAGAAAGCACTGGATGCCGATTTAATCATCGCCTGGGGTATTAATATCAAGGTGACGAATATCCACTTTATGCCATTTGTCGTCACAGCCAGACGTGCCGGCGCAAAATTTGTTGTCATTGACCCGTACAAAAACATCACCGCCCAGGCTGCTGACGACCACTATGCCATCAAGCCGGGTGGCGACACAGCCTTAGCGCTTGGTATTCTGAAAATTCTGCTAGCCGAAAACCAAATCGACAATACATTTATTCAACACCATACCGAAGGGTTCGATGAGCTAAAGCAGTATG
>CAZAZB010000502.1:0-2902 GCA_964489485.1 uncultured Pseudomonadales bacterium
CGGGTCCTTTGCCACTAGTCTTCTCCGTGAGTTGGTGAATTATTCAGAAATGCTGCCGGGTGAACAAGACGTGTTGAAGAAGAACGATAATAGCGAGTCCGATCCCGGCTCCCAGGTCCGGAAAGAGGTGGCAAGTTGAATTTGAATGGTGTGGGAATGACATCCCAGAGGACTCGTAATCGCCTGGTACAACGCATGCGCGACCAGGGGATCACGGATGACAAGGTTCTCGATGTGATTAATTCTACGCCTCGTCATGCATTCATTGACGAGGCATTGTCTCATCGAGCATACGAGGATACTGCGCTGCCGATTGGATTCAACCAGACTATCTCCCAACCCTACATTGTTGCCCGAATGACTGAAGAATTACTTTCACAGGGGCCGATGAAAACAGTACTGGAAGTGGGCACGGGTTCAGGTTACCAGGCGGCGGTACTGGCGCAGCTTGTAGAGAAGGTTTACACGGTAGAGAGAATTTCCGGATTGCTTGAGAAGGCAGTGACTCGATTCAAGCTGCTCGGGCTGCGCAATATTCAATACAAACATGCGGATGGGGTAATGGGTTGGCCGGAAAGAGGGCTCTATGACGGCATCATCGTCACCGCCTCTCCCCGCCTGATACCGGATGATCTGGTCGCCCAGCTAAAGGTAGGCGGCAGAATGATTGTACCTGTTGGCCAGGCAGATCATCAGGAACTTGTATTGATGTGCAAGACCGAAGAGGGAATGACATCAGAAGTATTGGAAGCAGTCAGGTTTGTTCCCCTGCTTGGGGGTAAGGTATGAAATCAGTTAAAGAAGCCATTCATGTGGGTTCTATTGGCCTGGTGATGGGCGCGGCGGAAGTTGTACCTGGTGTATCCGGGGGCACCATTGCTTTTATATCCGGCATCTATGAGAAGCTGGTGAATTCCATTGCACGTATCACACCTTACCTTTTCAAAGACCTGATGGATGAAGGGTTCAAGGCGGTATGGGTTAAGGTCAATGCCAGTTTCCTGTTGGTCTTATTTGGTGGCATGGGTGTGTCGATTCTATCTTTTGCGCGTGGCGTGAGTTATCTGCTTCATAACGAGCCCATCATTATTTGGTCATTCTTTTTTGGCCTGGTCATCGCTTCATCTATTATTATGCTTCGGGAAATAACATCATTTGGTGTTGATGTGGGGCTGGCCATTGGTGCGGGCCTTGGTGTTGGAATAGTGATTACACAGTTGGTCCCTATTGAACTTAGCCCCACGCCTTTGTCTCTATTCATTGGTGGCTCGGTTGCCATTTGTGCATGGATACTGCCGGGTTTGTCTGGAAGCTTCATTCTGCTGATTCTCGGGCTATATGCCTTTGTTATAGACGCGATAAAGAGCTTCGATTTCGCCAGTCTCGCCATTTTTGCGGCCGGGGCATTTCTGGGCCTCATTTCCTTCGCAAGAATTTTGTCCCGACTTTTTGAACATCATAAAAATGTCACGCTGGCGACCTTAACCGGATTTATGCTTGGTTCCCTGGCGAAATTGTGGCCATGGAAGAATACCCTGAGCTATCAGTTAAAGTCTGATGGGTCCCAGATTCCACTCGTTCAGGAACCCATTCTGCCGGCAACCTATTCCCAGGTGACGGGTCAGGATGCAGATATTCTAATTGCCATCGTTTGTGCGATTGTCGGCGTCATACTGGTGTTATTGCTTGACTGGATCGCCTCAAAAAATACCAGTGTTACGAGCTGACTGGATCGGTGTTTTGAGTCTTTGCCGGACACCTGCCCGGCCAGCACTTCTATCTCTCATGATTTTGTTTCTTTCAGCTTGTCAGAGTCACTGGGGTGCGCCGGTGAGTACGGCAGGCGAACATGGTCGATACCATGTCGTGCGAAAGGGCGATACGCTGTATTCTATTGCCTGGCGCTATGGACGAGACTTCAAGAGTCTGGCAAGAGCCAATAAAATTTCGCCGCCATATACCATTTTCATTGGGCAAAAAATCAGAATACGTGGGCAAAAGCTGAGCGCCCATCAGACTGCCTCTGCAACCCGGTCTTCAAGTAAATCTACAGGAAGCACGACCACGTCCCGGTCGAAAACCAGGATTAAATCGACAAAACCCGTCACCAGCGAAATGTCGTCTGGTTCCACGGTCAAGTGGAAATGGCCCCTGAAGGGTGAGGTGATTCGTGGTTTCAGTCTGGAAGGAAAGGTTAACAAGGGCATCAACATTGGTGGAAAGCCCGGCACACCTGTTCGTGCCGCTGCCGACGGCATTGTCGTTTATGCGGGAGGTAATCTGCGTGGCTATGGCAAACTGGTCATTGTTAAACACAACCAGCACTACCTTAGCGCCTATGGGAACAACCAGTCGATTCGAGTGGCGGAGGGGGTGAAAGTGAAAGCCGGGCAGGTTCTGGCGAGGGTTGGAGCGAGCGCATCTAATATCGAAATGTTGCACTTCGAAATCCGAAAAGATGGCAAACCGGTTAATCCCCTGTGGTATTTACCTAAAAACTAGGGCGATTTTGATGGAATTAATCGTAAACAAAGCAGCTTTCGAGAAAACTTGATAGGTTAATCGCCCGATTGTTTGTGAGATATGTCTGCAATTCATGTAAGACATTGACCATAGCGCGCCATAGGTGAACAGGTAACCTGTTGATTTATAAAGATATGCTATTGTTGTCTATCTAGCTCACCTGATAGAGGGATACATTATCGACGATACCAGCTGTTACACTCAATAGCCTCTCCAAAGGAAGGAGAGACAAAAGGGAAGGGTTACCACGACCAGCAGGGAAGCAAGGAAAGGAATCAGAAACAGGAAGCGATTCGCCGATCGCTTCCTGTTTTTTACATTTAGGGCTGTCTGTTTATGTTGCTCAAGGCTGTTTATGTTGCTCAAGGCTGTTTATGTT
>CAZAZB010000503.1:0-2892 GCA_964489485.1 uncultured Pseudomonadales bacterium
AATCCAAAACTGGTTCATGCAACATTGACAGGATATGGCACGACAGGACCAGATCATAAACGCCCCGGCTATGATGTCACCGCTTTCTTCGGTCGTTCCGGTTTGTATGATGCCATGCGTGAAGGCGATGCTGGCATCATTCCCCAGGCGAGACCAGCCCAGGGCGACCATGTAACCGGTCTGGCATTTGTTGGCGCAATTCTCGCCGCACTCCGTCTCGCTGAAAGGACCGGCACTGGACAGGCAGTTGAAACCTCACTTTATGAAACAGCCGTCTGGACCCAGGCGACCGACTATGCCGTGACGGCTGTCGATAAGGCACCGGTTAGAAAAAGAGCCCGACACGAGATGCTGATACCCACGGCAAACCGATACCCCTGTGGTGATGGTCAATGGATCGTATTCAATATGCCAGAACCAGCGGCCTGGCCAAAATTTTGTCAGGCACTCGGTTTATCGCATTGGCTGGAAGATGAACGATTCGTCGATGGTCGCAGCAGGTATCGTCACATGGATGAACTCACAAGAGGTGTCGATGAGGCACTGAGCGCAAAGTCCCGTGACGAATGGGGAGAAATTTGTGATGCGGCAGGACTTGTCTGGGGGCCTGTGCTAGGGCTTCATGAGGTGCCGAATGACCCGCAAGCGCAAGCGATTAGTTTATTCCCAACCCTGAAGGACGAAGAGATAGGAGACTATCCCACTGTTGGAATTCCGATGCGTTTTGCCAGTGCCGATGTCGGTCCAAAAGGTCGTTCTCCAAAACTGGGCGAACATACCCAATCGATTCTTGAGAGCATGGACATGGACGCTGCAGCCATTAAGAAACTAACCGATGAAGGTGTGATCACAGGCAAGGTTTGACCAGGGAACGTCTGACTAAACCTGGCCAGTTCAAAACAAATAGTGACGAATGGAGCAAATCCAATGACTGACTCTTCAAGCGATGAAACCATTCAATTGTGGCAGGACAAGCTCGCCATTATCGAAGTCATGAGCTGTTATGCAGCAGGACTGGATGCACGAGATTGGGTGCTCTGGCGGGAAGTTTTTACCGATGAAGCGATATTCGACCTGAGTTCCTGGAACAAAATCCCGCCTCGTCCTCTAGATGCTGATCGTGTTGTGAAATCCCAGGCACGGACATTTGCAGAACTTAAAACGACCCAGCACTTCCTAACCAATCATAGAGTGACAGTCAACGGGGACAGTGCTCGTGGGATTGCCCACATGCGTGCCGAACACTGGTTGGAAGAAGCCGATGGAGCATGTTCTCGTTACACCATGTTTGGATATTATGATGACAAGTTTGTGCGTACGCAGACGGGCTGGAAAATGAACGAAATGCAGCTCAATGTGACTCACACCGAGGGAGACAGACGTGTACTGGCTGAAGCCACTCGTCTGGCGCAGCAGAAAAAAGCGAGGGGACGGTAACGCCACCTAATGTGATCTGGACCACAGACACCATTCCGCAAGCACGCTGATTCTGACACAATAGCAGCTTACTCGTTTTTGGAGTTCGTCTTGAACCTGACAACCTTCGCACTACCCGCCGCTATGCTTCTAAAAGACAGGAATGAAACCATTGCGGTGGCAGAGTCCTCCACTGGTGGATTGATCTCGGCAAGCCTCCTCGCCGTACCGGGCGCATCGGCCTACTACAAGGGAGGTACCGTCATCTACACAAGAGAATCACGCAAGATCTTCATGGATCTTCCCATGGACAAGCTCAAAGGTGTAAAACCATTGACGGTGGAAATTGCTGAAATATTTGCTGAGTCCATCAGACAAAGTCTCGGCGCCACTTGGGGCATCGCTGAACTGGGTGTGGCTGGACCCTCCGGAACGCCCTATAGCGACGAAGCCGGTATCAGCGTGTTTGCTATCTGCGGACCCCTGGTCAGGAGTCAAAAATTTGTGAGCGGTCACAATGACCGGGAGAAAAACATGCATCAATTTTCGGAAAATGCGCTAGAGCTACTTCAATCGACCCTCCAGGAAATGGCGACAAGTGAACAAGATCAGGGAGGTGTATGACCGTGCTGGAAACAGAGACGACGTTATTTGACATAAAAGACCATGTGGCCTGGATCACACTCAATCGACCGAAAGCAATGAACTCTCTGAATCCCGAACTGCGATGGCAGCTCTCGCAACATCTGGACGAAGTTGAGGCGAATGATGACATCTGGCTTGCGGTGATTACCGGCGCCGGAGAACGCGCATTCTGCGCCGGTGCAGATCTGAAACACAGAGCCATCGAAAGAGATGCAAGCCAGGAGCAGAAAGCCAAATGGCAAAAACTGGTTTCAGAAACAACGCACATCATTGAACGCTGGTATTCGCCCAAACCTATCATCGCCATGGTGAATGGCTACGCGCTGGGCGGCGGACTTGAAGTCGCCATGGCATGTGACATTATCGTTGCCGCAGAACATGCTGAATTTGGCCTACCGGAACCACGAAGGGGGTTGATGGCTGGTTCTGCGGGCGTCCACAGGCTACCAAGGCAAATTGGCTTGAAACCGGCCATGGGCTATATGCTAACCGGCCGTCACATGTCAGCATTGCGAGCCTATGAACTGGGACTCGTCAATGATGTCGTTGCGATGGCAGATCTGAAATCAACTGTGGATGGATATGTTGCGGACATTCTGCGCTGCGCACCACTCGCTGTTCGTGCAACCAAGGAAGCATCTATGCGGGGGTTGGACTATCCGCTCGCCCAGGCTTTCTACAATCGCTACGAATCAGAAGTCAGAAGACTAAAGAGCGCAGACTCATTAGAGGGGCCGAAAGCATTTGCCGAAAAAAGAACACCGAACTGGCAAGGCAAATAATGACCTGGGAAATATATCTGGACGTGGACGGCGTCTGTGCTGACTTTAT